>NZ_VMNC01000078.1:0-8629 GCF_013277505.1 Streptococcus sp. k-378
TACGGTAAGGCGACGTTGACGTGGTTTGAAGAGATCTTCGAAGAGTATTACCTTCAAGAAGCTCCATTGATGCCCCACCACCGCGTCACAAATACCTACACTAACACAAAAAGGTGACATAGCCACCTTTTTGTTAACGTTTCAGTTTTCTTCCTTTTTCTACAAAATCAGGATTTTGTAGAGACTAACGGGCTGAAATTATTTTTCTGTAAGTGCAGCCAAACCTGGCAATACTTTACCTTCGAGAAGTTCCATTGAAGCACCTCCGCCCGTACTGATCCATGAGAATTTATCTGCACGTCCAAGGTTGATCGCTGCAGCAGATGAGTCACCACCACCGATGATTGATTTAACTCCTGGTTGTTTCACGATAGCATCCATCACACCGATTGTACCAGCTTGGAAGTCTGGGTTTTCAAATACACCCATAGGTCCGTTCCATACAACTGTTTTGGCACCAGTTAAAGCTTCGTCAAATTTAGCGATAGATTTTGGACCGATGTCAAGACCAAGGAAGCCTTCAGAAACTGCTTCACCTTCAGTGTCACGCACTTCAGTGTAGCCAGCAAATGCGTTAGCTTCTTTTGAGTCAACTGGTAAAATCAATTTACCGTTTGCTTTTTCAAGGAGAGCTTTCGCAACATCCAATTTGTCTTCTTCTACAAGTGAGTTCCCGATTTCGATACCTTGTGCTTTATAGAATGTATAAGTCATACCACCACCGATAAGGACTTTATCAGCTTTTTCAAGCAAGTTTTCGATAACACCAATCTTGTCTGAAACTTTTGAACCACCAAGGATTGCTACGAATGGACATTCTGGAGTTTCAACTGCTTCTTGGATGTAGGCAATTTCGTTTTCAAGAAGGAATCCAGCAACTGCTTTTTCAACGTTTGCTGAGATACCAACGTTAGATGCGTGTGCACGGTGAGCTGTACCGAATGCATCGTTTACGAAGATACCATCTCCAAGTGATGCCCAGTATTTACCAAGTTCAGGATCGTTTTTAGATTCTTTCTTGCCGTCAACATCTTCGTAACGAGTGTTTTCAACCAAGAGAACTTGTCCATCTTCAAGAGCGTTGATCGCTGCTTCCAATTCAGCACCACGAGTTACACCTGGGAACACAACATCTTGACCCAATTTAGCTGCCAAGTCTGCTGCTACAGGAGCAAGTGATTTACCAGCTTTATCAGCTTCTTCTTTCACACGTCCAAGGTGAGAGAAAAGAATTGCACGTCCACCTTGTTCGATGATGTACTTAATAGTTGGAAGAGCTGCTGTGATACGGTTGTCGTTAGTGATTACGCCATCTTTCAATGGTACGTTGAAGTCAACACGAACGAGGACTTTTTTACCTTTCAAGTCAACGTCTTTAACAGTAAGTTTTGCCATGTTACAAAAACCCCTTTAATTATTTTATTCGAAACTATTATATCACACTTTGGAAATATAAGGAAAGATTTCACAAGATTTTTCGATATTTAATCTTCATCTTCTTTTTTCTGTTTCAATGTCAAGGCTAAACTAGCAAGACCAAGGCTTGCCAATCCTGCTATTAGGGCTTCATTGGCATCAGCAGTTCCTGTATTTGGCAATTGTTTACTTGCTTCTTCTGATTTAACTGCTGTATTTTGGGCTGGTTTTTCTTGTGTAGGCGCTACTGCTGGTTCAGTTTTTACTTTTGTTCCAATTTCAACAATTTCTGGAATCGCCTCTTGGATGACTTCTGTTGAACGAAGACGACGCTGACCGTTTTCATCAACTTCAAAGACATGTCTCAACAGACCATCTCGTCCCTGTATGATGACTCGTTGTTCCCCAACTAGCATATCAGCATTTTCATGCTCTTGACGGTCAAAGGCAACCTTTTCCTCTTGAACTTCCAATTTAGGAGCCTTTTGTTGATCAGAAGCCGGTTGATTAGTAGTTTTTGGAAGGACTGTGTTTTGTTGTTCTGGTTTAGTTGAGATAGTAACAAGGTCATTTGCACCATTAGATTCTACTCGTGGTTTCTCAGCAGATTCATAAACAAAGGCATAATGAGTAAAGTGTGGTGCTGTAAAGATAACATGACTATCCGTTTGTTCAAAAGCCAATTCTACTGCCTCTTTGCCTTCAGGTAAGAAGAATACTCTCTTCACTTTCTTATCTTTTTCAATTGGAATTTTCACAATAGAAGCGTAAGAGAGATCAACGTCTTGACCTTTTTCATCGAGACCTTCTATTTCAAAGACATGAGCATCTTCTCCAGCAAAGTATTTTTTCTCTTCAGCACTTGCTTGAACACGCTCTACTTTCAAGCCCTTGATGACAGTCTTCTCTTTATTTGAGAAGTGTACTTCAACACCTGTTTTACTATCAGAAAAGACTGCTGGCTTGTCTTCTTTCAATAAAGCAACCAGATCTTTCAAACTCTGTTTCGCTGTTGCAAGCTCTTCTGAACTCAAATCTACTTTTTCAACCAAGGCCTTGTTCTTTTCAAGAAGCGGAGCTAGGGCAGAACCTGAAGGATGGTTTGGTTTGGCAGCCAAGAGTTCTTGAGCCTCACCTGTTAAGCGATCGAGTTCTGTCTTTTCTTCCGTAAATTTCTCTTGACCATTCAGAGCTTTATGAGCTTCTGTCAATTTATTAAGTCGGTCATTAACCTGATCTTGGGTGCTAGTTTCATGGTCTTTCAACACTTGTTCGGCCGCTTCAATTGCTTTCAAGAAGGCTTCTTTTACTTCTGGTGAAGCAAAGTTATAGACCACCTTATTCTTAGCTGCTTCAACTTCTGCTAACTTTTGTTTGAGGTACTCATCGTTCAATGCGGCTTTTGGAGATACCAAAACATCAAAATTGACTTCATGACCTTGGTAACGAATCGTCAAGGTTTGACGACCAGTCTTTTGAGCATCGTAACCAGAAATTTCAACTCCCTCATCAGTAAAGGAATGTTCTTCCATGGTGTCATTGCTATAAGCCACTGCAAAGCGTCCTTCAGACAAGTCTAAGTTATCACCAACTAGGTAATCTTTTTTCGGTTCCTGACTTACTTTAATTCCCAAAATAGTTTTCGGACTTGCTTCATCTTGACTAGTAACAGTCACTGATAAATTCGCATTTACTGGTTGTCCCAAATATTGGAGAGTAAGATTTTGTTCTCCCTTATGATGCGTGTCAAATCCTGATACTGATACACCTGCGTGAGTTAGGCGAACGAGTTCGTCCTCAGCTCCACCTTCATACCGAACTCGAAGAACACCACCTCTAAGGTCCAAATCCTCCCCTTCGGCGTAGCTTGTTTTCTTAGGTCCTGTTTCTAGGCTGACTGACTTGATTCTTCTGTCATCTTTTGGAACGGAAACCGCTAGGACATTACTAATTTCCTTGCCTGGAAACTGGGTACGATAGTACAGAAGACCAGATTGATTTGTCAAATCCAATGGTGCACTTGCTAGGTCTCCTCCAACTTCGCTCTTCAAGGTTGCAAGCGGAGTTTGAGAATTTGGATTGTCATAAACGGTAATGGTTGCTCCAGCTGGTACATCCGCAAAACCAACCTGTACCTTGTTATTGCCTAGAGAACGGGCTGCAGCCTTGGCCATCGGAATATTGACACTCTCAGTATCAAGCTTTTCATACATTTTCCAGTTATAGATACGAATAGCCTTCCATGGAGTTCCATTGTCAGAAGTGACAACATTTAAGCGCCAATCTTGAGCTGTGATAGGTTTATCAAGGGTAATATCTGTAACATGAGCTTTATTGCCACGGACTTCCTTAGCCAACTTCCATTGACCATCCGCATCTTTATAATAGAGGTCAAAGTCTTTGGTGTTCATCAAACCATCGTTGACAGATTCTCCACCAGCTCCAGCATGATCCATGACCCATCTCACAACACGGCGTGGTTGTGTCAAACGAATATCAACGCTACCACTTAATTGAGAAGAAGACCATTTGTCAGATAGACTGGTGATGGTCCCTTTCAACATACCTTCGATACCTTCTCCACCTTCTGTATCTGGGAAGGTACTTCCGATAACAGTAGCCCCTGGAACGATGTTTTCTGCTAGAGGTCTTGGAAGACTTGTGTCTTGGACAGTCATCCCCCACTCAAAGTTTGTAGTTGCTGCTTCAGAACGAAGGCCATTCTTACCAACTGCAACAACCTTCAACTCCTGACTAGTACCAGTCGCACTAGCTGAGCGGCTAACTTTTGGTAGGTAGATCGTAGTTGCAGATGAACCTGTCAATAGGCGCCAAGCATCGCCATCCTTTTCATAGACTTCATAGAAATCAGCATCTTTATGACCAGTAAATTGTACAACTGCTTCCGCTTCTTGGGCATTTTTAAGGACTTGTTTGGCTACAGAAAACCTTGTCGGCGATTGTGGCTCTTGGTGATTGTCCGAGATAGTTAATTGTCCTAGGTTGAACTGATAATCTTTTACAGCACCTTCATGCTCGAAAAATAGTTTGACTGCATAGATGGTTTTACCTGCTAGTGAGCTGAGATCAAATTCTTCATTTGTCCAGTTGTCAGAAAGGGTTAGCTCTTTCCATGCATCTGCATCATCGAATTTGTAGTCTGGAGTTGTAGAGAATGCCATATAAACTTTAGAACCTTTTCCTCCCTTGTGGGCAACACGAAGTTTGGTCTTCTCAGTTACTTCTAACTTAGTAGAATAAAGTCTCACATCCTGATTTGTCTTACCGGCTACATCACCAGAGAATTTAAGAGAATTTCCGCCATTATAGGCAGCTGTAAAATCATATTCTGCATGAAGTTTTTCCCCTGTTGAAGTCTGCCACCAGCGCCATGTTGGAAGAACACCTGAAACTGAACGGTAATTCCACTCAGAATCCTTAGAAACCTTACCATCTACGAACCATTTTCTACCATGACCTGTATTAAAAGAAGTGGTAAAAGTATGACCTACTGCTGGCGTGCGGTCCGCAACTAGGTTGGCAATCCCGTACCAGTCCTTGTCATCTGGTTTTTGACCAGTTGGATCGCCTTGGTAACCAGTGAAGAAGATATTTTCATTCTTATGATAGTCTTCGCCTGTCTTGCCAAGACTTGTAATAGTATCTGGCGCAAAGAGTCCAAGTGACAAGCGAAGTTTGCCATTTTCATCTAAAAGGGCATCCCATTTCACTTTAGTCTTATAAGAACCACCCTGTTGCAATTCCAATCCTGCAAAGACATCGTACTGGCTACGCTCTAGCCATTTGGCCATAGCTACAGAGTAATCATTCTTCTCTTTGGTCCAGTTAAAGTTAGCAAAGAAGTGATCAGCGGGTACCTTGTCCCCCTCTTTTTGCATAAACTGATAGTTGTATTCTCCTAAACCATCTTGGTGGTAACGTCCATAGTTATAAGTCATGGCATCGTACCAAGAATACTTGATTGGATGGTTTACCTTAGCAGCATACTCCTTGGTATAGAGCATAAACTGGCGCATCTTTTCCCCAAGAGGTTCAACCAAATCCCCAGTTGTTTCTTGGTTAATGAAATAGCCATCATAGCCATAATACTTGGCCATATCTACCAATTTACGGGCAATTGGGAAGCTACCATCTGCGTCTTGCTTCAAAGCTTCAGCGAATTTTTCTTGATCAGCAATACTATTAGACCAGTTGAAGAAGAGTGTACCATATACAGGAACCCCGTTACGGTGACCTGCATCAATAACGTCAGGAGTTGGTACGAGACCTTCCCAGAAGACCATTGAATCTAGATATTGCCAATAGTCAAAAGCATAGGCCTTGAACTCTTCTCCACCAACAGAAGCATGGTCTTTTGCTTTAGAATTGGTGTTTGATAAGGCTTGAACTTTTGCTTCCTTGCTAGCTTTTTCATTGACTAAATGACCTGTCCGACGTGAAGCGAGGGCGACAGACCCGCGGTTAATAGCATCATCTTCACGAGCACCTGGTTCCCATTTTAACAATTCTTCCCAAGAATTAAATTTGATTTCCTTTGGTTTTAATGTTTTTTCCGTATTTTTAGGGACATCTGGCTGGACTTCTTTTTCAGTCTTATTAGCTTCTGCTGCTGGCTTAGACTCATCTCCTTGGCTAGTTGCTTCAGGCTTTGCTTCCGTTTCCTTGTCAGACTTTGGTTTTGCTTCTGCAGATGGTGTTTCTGCAGCCACCTCACTTGGTTTTTCCTCTGATTTAGCTACGCTTACTGCCTCTGCAGTTTCAGTAGTTGCAGCTTCATTGCTTGCTGGCGAAGCAGTTTCAGATGTTGTCGCTACTCCTTCTGCCTTTTCTAGCTTGTTTTCTCTAGCATGTTCCCCTTCATTCTGCTTATCAGCTTCATTAGTTGGATGCTCACTCTCTCCTGAAACAAGCTCTGTATTGGTTCCGCTATTTTCAGGAACTGCAGTTTCTTCTGCCAAGGCTGGACTAGCAAATAAAACAGCCCCAATCATCAGTGAGCAAGCCCCTACTGATAACTTACGAATACTGTAACGACAACGTCTTTCAAAAAATGAATTCTTCATTTTCTCCTCCTAAAAAATTGATTTTGTTGCACAAAAGAAAGCGCTTAACTTTCTTTATAAAATTTTTATCCCAATCACAGGGACCAAGATAATCACATTTTTATCCTAAAGCATTTTTTGACAAAAAACAATAGCTGTTTTCACAAATCTAAAATAAGGTTAAAAACTCTTAAAAATAATACACTTATCAATTATAATTTTCTTTTACAAACTTGACATTAACACTTGTTAGATTTACTTTTATCCTTTAAAATAGAATAGGAGATATTCCGCGATTATTTTTCGGAGGAAAAAGAAATGTCCATTAATTGGCAGGAAATTTTATTTCACTTTTTAGGTGGTCTAGGGCTATTCTTATATAGTATCAAGACCATGGGAGACGGTTTGCAACAAGCTGCTGGAGATCGCCTTCGTTTTTACATCGACAAATATACTAGTAATCCTTTCTTTGGAGTTCTGGTTGGTATTGGGATGACTGCTCTAATTCAGTCGAGTTCTGGTGTAACAGTTATCACAGTCGGTCTGGTCAGTGCCGGTCTCCTAACCTTACGTCAGGCTATCGGGATTGTCATGGGGGCTAATATTGGGACAACAGTCACATCCTTTCTTATTGGGTTTAAACTAGGTGACTATGCCCTGCCTATGCTCTTTATCGGTGCTGTCTGCCTCTTCTTTACAAAAAATCGGACAGTCAATAATATCGGACGCATCCTCTTTGGTGTCGGTGGTATCTTTTTTGCCCTCAATCTCATGAGCGGCGCAATGGCTCCACTCAAGGATTTACAGGTCTTTAAGGACTATATGATTGAGCTAAGTAAAAATCCTGTTTTGGGTGTCTTTGTCGGTACCGGCTTGACCTTACTGATTCAAGCTTCCTCGGCTACCATCGGGATTTTACAAAACCTCTACGCCAGCAATCTCATTGACCTGCAAGGAGCTTTGCCAGTTCTATTTGGTGACAATATCGGGACAACCATTACAGCCATCATTGCCTCTTTAGGTGCTAATATTGCAGCTAAACGGGTAGCAGGAGCTCATGTTGCCTTCAACGTTATCGGAACAGTCGTCTGCGTTATTTTTCTAGTTCCTTTTACAGCCCTGATTCATTGGTTTGAATCTACGCTAAATCTAGCACCGGAAATGACCATCGCCTTTGCTCACGGAACCTTTAATATTACCAACACCATTGTCCAATTTCCATTTATCGGAGCTCTGGCTTACTTTGTAACCAAGATTATTCCTGGAGAGGACGAGGTTGTCAAATACGAACCCTTATATCTTGATGAGCATTTCATCAAACAAGCCCCATCTATCGCTCTCGGAAATGCTAAGAAAGAGCTCTTGCACTTAGGAAACTACGCTGCTAAAGCCTTTGACCTTTCCTATAAGTACATCATTGACTTGGATGGAAAAGTTGCTGAAAAAGGGCATAAAACCGAAGAAGCCATTAACACCATCGATGAGCAATTAACACGTTATCTCATTGCCCTTTCAAGCGAAGCTCTCAGTCAAAAAGAAAGCGAAGTGCTCACCAATATCCTTGATTCCTCCCGTGATTTGGAACGGATTGGAGACCACGCGGAGGCTCTACTCAATCTGACTGACTATCTTCAACGTAAAAATGTTGAATTTTCTGATGCCGCCTTGAAAGAATTAGAGGAAGTTTATCGTCAAACTAGTGACTTTATCAAAGATGCTCTGGATAGTGTGGAAAACAATGATATTGAAAAAGCACGCAGTCTTGTAGAACGTCATGAAGCAATCAATAAGATAGAACGTGTTCTCAGAAAAACCCACATCAAACGCCTCAACAAGGGCGAATGTTCAACACAAGCTGGGGTCAACTTTATAGACATCATCTCACACTACACTCGTGTATCAGACCACGCTATGAACCTTGCTGAAAAGGTTTTTGCAGAACAAATCTAAGAACCAAGAAGCTATCCATCATAATTGGATGGCTTTTTGCTTTTTCCTAAGCAAGACTAGGCTGAATGAAACTGAAAGAGTATTCTGCAGATATATAGTATATTGAAACTAGAATAGTACACCTCTATTTCTAAAACATTGTTAGAAATCGATTTGACTGTCCTGAACGATTTGTCCTGTTATTATTTCATTTTATTATA
>NZ_VMNC01000079.1:0-8771 GCF_013277505.1 Streptococcus sp. k-378
TCACGGGTGGTTATGACTCCTTTGCATTCTTTTGCATTCCTTGGTAAAACGTTGTTAAATCAACGTTTTTTGTTTTTGTCTTTGGTATTCCTTTGCATTCTTTTGCTAAAAAAGGAGTCACAAACAGAGCCTAAAACAGACCCTATTTTTAAAAAAGGGATACAAAAAAGGATACAACATTTGTTGCATCCTAGAAATCTATGTACTTCGTAAAGCGTTCTCCGATTCGAGTATTCCTCTGCATGCTTTAGTAAATATAGGATTTTTTGTAGTTACTTCCCTAATTGGACCTCTAATTGTTCTTTATCTGAGAAGTTCAAAATGTTAATACCATACTCTTGTAGAGCGATTTGATGGTCATCTTTGATATTATTATACCCTTCATCGCTTACAATGATATACAACTGTTCTGTATCTCCATATTCTTTTCTACGGTATTCAGATGTATCTAACCAACTAGCTAAGATAGTATCAACTTGTTGTTTGGTTATGTTATTGTGAACTCTGGCTATTTTTGAAATACCTTTACTCATAAACACAAAATTAAAGCGGTGTTCTAAACGAGATTTACCTGCAATTGAGAAAGCTGGAAAGACTGTGTAATGCTCATTTTTCATGAAGTAAGATTTAACATCGTCTAAAAATTGAGATTTAATATTGTTAGGTGTTAGCTGAATAAAGTCATAAACATTCATCA
Source organism: Streptococcus sp. k-378 (assembly GCF_013277505.1). NCBI lineage: Bacteria > Bacillati > Bacillota > Bacilli > Lactobacillales > Streptococcaceae > Streptococcus > Streptococcus sp. k-378. Next base: position 698 of record NZ_VMNC01000079.1, read on the forward strand.
GCAATTGTGTCATATCATGTATGACTTGTCCTAGATGTTCTTTACCAGTCGTCCGTTCGATTGCTCCATCGTGTAAATCAAATCCATTAAAGTGGAGAAGTGAGTTAAAGATGTCTTGACGTCGCCCTTTTTTTGTAACATCAATATTATTAATGGATAAATTCCAGATAGTATAACCATCATCTGTAACTGTCAAATGTTTTCCATTGCTTTTTATTGAGAAACCAATAGCTTCACCTAATGGGTCTATAAAAGGAGTAATCACTTCAGTATGAGTATCAGTCACATCGTTAAAAACAGCGTTTTCTTTTATGTAATTTAGATAGGTATTTTTGATATCAGTAGCATTCATGATATTCTCCTTTCTTTATAGGGTGATTATAACAAATCCTCTTGTATATTAATTGCTATATTTTCAGGATTGTTCACATTGGTATAGTCAAGCAAATTATCAAGCATATTCAGGAAGTCATCAGTGTTAAGAATATCTTCATAAGGTAGTGGATAGGCTTTGTAATGAGTTGTTTCATCCCCTTTTTGATCATACTCCTCTTCAGAGAAGATGTTAACTCGATTGCCCCAAACTTTCTCGCCGTTTGCGTTCTTATGGAATTTATTATTTAGATTGATTCGTAGGAGAGTATAGTTGTGTTGAGTTTCCCTTAGATGAAAAACTTTGCTTGTAGTGCTGTAGAAGTAGTTCAAAATAAATCTAGTATCATGCTTGCCAACAAGGTCAATAGTACCTGAACTGCGATTCGTAAGAGTTCGATTGTGTTTATTAGCAATTGCTTTAATTATTTTTATGAGAGCTTTAGCTTCACTATCTGTCAGAAGTAACTCTTTCATATCTTTCCTTTCTACTTTATCTACATTCTAGAGAGTGGAAATCTGAAATGTAGATCAGACAGCGATCCTTCCGTATGCATCTGGTTTCTTAAAGAGAGCTATGATGCCTTGGAAAAGTGCAATAATAGCAGGTATTCCTGTTAAAGATAAAATCAGAAAAAGGAAACCTTTTCCGTTATATCCTGCGTAAAAATGATGTATACCCAATCCGCCTAAGAATAAAGCAAGAATAACATAAACCCACTTATTAACATAATGTACACCCGTAGCGATTTCTTGAGTGTGAACAACTTGTGACTGATTTTGCACAGCGTTGTTTTCATTGACAATGTTAATATTAATTTTGTCGTCTTTTTTATCTTCAACTTTCATGATAATAATCTCACCATCTACTTTATGAATTTCAACTTCGTCACCTAATTTTGGAACAAAATTTAATTCAGATGGATTTATTTTTAAGTACTCTTCATTATGTGAGATTACAACCTCTGCTCCTGTAACTTTAACAACTTTTGATATTTTGTTCTTCCCTTCATTTTACACTCTATAGAATTTCATAATAAGTTTTGATATTTAATTTATCTGTTTTTATAAGTAAAGTATATCAAAAAAAGAACGAAAAGAAAATCTTTTATGGTTTAGTTAAAAAGTAAGAGTTTAAGAAACTGGATTAATTAAACTTGAAGTATTTGAGATTTTGTCTTTTACTGTTTGTAAAATAGTATGAGATAAGAAGGGAGTGGAAAGAATTCATACTCTCTCTAGAACTTGTATATTGAAACGATGTGGAGATTGTAAAGAAATTACAAAATACCCAAAAACTAAGATAGAAATACAAAGTTTTAGGGTATCATGTATTAGATCTGTTTTTCCACGGAAGACATGGGATTCGAACCCACGCACGCTATTACACGCCTACCGCGTTTCCAACACGGCCTCTTAAGCCTCTTGAGTAATCTTCCAATACTTACTTAAATAGTCTACCATAAAGGTCCTTATCTTGCAATAAAAATTCTGTAAATAAGAAAAATGACAGAATTTGAAGGAAAATGATAAAAAATGCTTGACTTTGAAAAAAAGTATGATAGAATGAATGGTGTAAACGATAACAGGAGGTGATTCAGTGTTAAAAACAGAGCGTAAGCAACTGATTTTAGAGGAGTTAAATCAACATCATGTAGTTTCTCTTGAAAAATTAGTTAGTTTGCTAGAAACGTCAGAATCAACGGTTCGAAGAGACTTGGATGAGTTGGAAGCGGAAAACAAGCTTCGTCGCGTGCATGGTGGAGCAGAATTGCCCCATTCCTTGCAAGAAGAAGAAACCATTCAAGAAAAATCTGTCAAAAACCTTCAAGAAAAGAAGTTGCTGGCTCAGAAGGCAGCCTCTCTCATTAAAGAAAAAGATGTCATCTTTATCGATGCTGGAACAACAACTGCTTTTTTGATTCATGAATTGGTCAATAAGAATGTTACAGTTGTGACCAACTCCATTCACCATGCCGCTCAGTTGGTTGAAAAGCAGATTCCAACTGTCATGGTTGGAGGAAACGTCAAGACGGCGACAGATGCTAGTATCGGGGGCGTTGCTCTTAACCAGATTAACCAATTGCACTTTGACCGTGCCTTTATCGGAATGAATGGTGTTGACGATGGCTATTATACGACTCCTGATATGGAGGAGGGAGCTGTGAAAAGAGCTATTTTGGAGAATGCCAAGCAGACCTACGTCTTGGTGGATTCGTCAAAAATTGGACAAACTTGCTTTGCCAAGGTAGCACCACTCAAACGCGCTATCGTTATCACAAGTCAAGGGCATGAGCTCTTGCAGGCTATTAAGGAGAAAACGGAGGTAATAGAAGTATGATTTATACAGTCACACTCAATCCATCCATTGACTATATTGTCCGTTTGGACCAAGTCCAAGTCGGTAGTGTCAATCGTATGGACAGTGATGATAAGTTTGCTGGTGGGAAAGGAATCAATGTCAGTCGTGTCTTGAAACGTTTGGATATACCAAATACAGCGACGGGATTTATCGGAGGTTTTACTGGTAAATTTATCACAGATACTTTGGTTGATGAAGAAATCGAGACACGTTTTGTCCAAGTGGCAGAAGATACTCGTATCAATGTCAAGATTAAAGCAGACCAAGAAACAGAAATCAACGGAAGGGGTCCAACTGTTGAACCAGCCCAGCTAGAAGAGTTGAAAGCTATTTTATCGAGTCTGACAGCAGAAGATACAGTTGTCTTTGCAGGTTCAAGTGCTAAAAATCTAGGCAATGTTATCTATAAGGATTTGATTGCCTTGACGCGTCAGACGGGTGCGCAAGTGGTTTGTGACTTTGAAGGACAGACCTTGATTGATAGTTTGGACTACCAGCCGCTTTTGGTCAAACCAAACAATCATGAACTTGGAACGATTTTTGGGGTTAAACTCGAAAGTTTGGATCAAATTGAGAAATACGCTCGAGAATTGCTGGCTAAAGGTGCTCAAAATGTTATTATCTCTATGGCTGGTGATGGTGCCCTTCTTGTCACATCTGGGGGAGCTTACTTTGCTAAACCAATCAAGGGAACAGTGAAAAATTCAGTCGGAGCTGGTGATTCAATGGTTGCCGGATTCACAGGTGAATTTGTCAAATCCAAAGACGCAGTAGAAGCCTTCAAATGGGGAGTGGCTTGCGGAACGGCAACCACCTTCTCAGATGATTTGGCAACGGCGGAATTTATTAAAGGAACATATGAAAAAGTTGAGGTAGAAAAACGATGAAAATTCAAGACCTATTGAGAAAAGATGTCATGTTGCTGGATTTGCAGGCAACTGAAAAAACTGCTGTCATTGAAGAGATGATTAAAAGCCTAACAGACCACGGTTATGTGACAGATTTTGAAACCTTTAAAGAAGGAATTTTGGCGCGTGAAGCTTTGACTTCTACTGGTTTGGGTGATGGAATCGCAATGCCTCACAGCAAAAACGCTGCTGTCAAAGAAGCGACTGTTCTTTTTGCTAAGTCAAACAAGGGTGTTGACTATGAGAGTTTGGATGGACAAGCTACTGACCTCTTCTTCATGATTGCGGCTCCAGAAGGTGCCAATGATACTCACTTGGCTGCCTTGGCAGAATTGTCTCAATACTTGATGAAAGACGGTTTTGCTGACAAACTTCGTCAAGTAACATCAGCTGACCAAGTCATTGAACTCTTTGACCAAGCTTCAGAAAAAACTGAAGAGCCTGTTCAAGCACCTGCCAATGACTCTGGTGACTTTATCGTGGCTGTTACAGCTTGTACGACAGGTATTGCCCACACTTACATGGCCCAAGAAGCCCTTCAAAAAGTGGCTGCTGAAATGGGTGTTGGCATTAAGGTCGAAACAAACGGTGCTAGCGGTGTTGGCAACCAACTAACTGCGGAAGACATCCGTAAGGCTAAAGCTGTTATCATTGCAGCAGACAAGGCCGTTGAAATGGATCGATTTGATGGAAAACCATTGATCAATCGTCCAGTTGCTGACGGTATCCGTAAGACAGAAGAATTGATCAACTTGGCTATTTCAGGAGATGCGGAAGTCTACCGTGCCGCTAATGGTGCCAAAGCCGCAACAGCCTCTAACGAAAAACAAAGCCTTGGTGGTGCCTTCTACAAACACTTGATGAGTGGTGTCTCTCAAATGTTACCATTCGTTATCGGTGGTGGTATCATGATTGCCCTTGCCTTCTTGATTGACGGTGCTTTGGGTGTTCCAAATGAAAACCTTGGCAATCTTGGTTCTTACCATGAGTTAGCTTCTATGTTCATGAAAATTGGTGGAGCTGCCTTTGGTTTGATGCTTCCAGTCTTTGCGGGTTATGTTGCCTACTCTATTGCTGAAAAACCGGGTTTGGTAGCAGGTTTCGTGGCTGGTGCTATTGCCAAAGAAGGTTTTGCCTTTGGTAAAATTCCTTATGCCGCAGGTGGTGAAGCAACTTCAACTCTTGCAGGTGTCTCATCTGGTTTCCTAGGTGCCCTTGTGGGTGGATTTATCGCAGGTGCCTTGGTTCTTGCCATCAAGAAATACGTTAAAGTTCCTCGTTCACTCGAAGGTGCTAAATCAATCCTTCTATTGCCACTTCTTGGAACAATCTTGACAGGATTTGTCATGCTAGCTGTTAACATCCCAATGGCAGCAATCAACACTGCTATGAATGATTTCCTAGGCGGTCTTGGAGGAGGTTCAGCTGTCCTTCTTGGTATCGTCCTTGGTGGAATGATGGCTGTTGACATGGGTGGACCAGTTAACAAAGCGGCTTATGTCTTTGGTACAGGTACGCTTGCAGCAACTGTTTCTTCAGGTGGTTCTGTGGCTATGGCAGCAGTTATGGCTGGAGGAATGGTGCCACCACTTGCAATCTTTGTCGCAACGCTTCTTTTCAAAGATAAATTTACTAAGGAAGAACGTAACTCTGGTTTGACAAACATCATCATGGGCTTATCCTTTATCACTGAGGGAGCGATTCCATTTGGTGCCGCTGACCCAGCTCGTGCGATTCCAAGCTTCATCCTTGGTTCAGCAGTAGCAGGTGGCCTCGTTGGTCTTACTGGTATCAAACTCATGGCGCCGCACGGAGGAATCTTCGTTATCGCCCTTACTTCAAATGCTCTCCTTTACCTCGTTGCTGTCTTGGTAGGGGCAATCGTAAGTGGTGTGGTTTATGGTTACCTACGCAAACCCCAAGCATAAAAAATAGATATAAAATGAAAAGATTGAACCGTTTGGTGCAGTCTTTTTCTCTTTCCGAAATGCCTGTGAAATATGGTATAATAGAAGAATGGCAAACAAGAATACAAGTACAACAAGACGGAGACCGTCTAAAGCAGAACTCGAGAGAAAAGAAGCGATCCAACGAATGTTGATTTCGTTGGGAATCGCGATTTTATTGATTTTCGCAGCCTTCAAATTAGGGGCTGCAGGTATCACTCTTTACAATTTAATTCGCTTGTTGGTGGGTAGTCTAGCTTATCTGGCAATATTTGCCCTATTGATCTATCTCTTCTTTTTCAAGTGGATACGAAAACAGGAAGGACTCTTATCAGGATTTTTCACCATATTTGCTGGCTTGCTCTTGATTTTTGAGGCCTACTTAGTTTGGAAATATGGTTTGGATAAGTCGGTTTTAAAAGGAACCATGGCTCAGATTGTGACGGATTTGACTGGTTTTCGAACGACCAGTTTTGCTGGAGGGGGCTTGATTGGTGTCGCTCTTTATATTCCAACCGCCTTTCTCTTTTCAAATATCGGTACTTACTTTATTGGTTCTATCTTGATTTTAGTGGGTGCCCTCCTAGTCAGTCCTTGGTCTGTTTATGATATTGCTGAATTTTTCAGTAGAGGCTTTGCCAAATGGAGGGAAGGACATGAGCTTCGAAAAGAGGAACGCTTTGTCAAACAAGAAGAAAAAGCTCGCCAAAAGGCTGAGGAAGAGGCTAGATTAGAACAAGAAGAAGCTGAAAAAGCCTTACTCGATTTGCCTCCTATTGATATGGAAACGGGTGAAATTCTGACAGAAGATGTTGTGCTTGACGTTCCTCCTGTTCCAGAAGAAGAGTGGGTGGAACCAGAAATCATCCTGCCTCAAGCTGAACTTGAATTCCCTGAACAGGAAGATGGCTCTGACGATGAAGATGTTCAGGTCGATTTTTCAGCCAAGGAAGCCCTCGAATACAAACTTCCAAGCTTACAACTCTTTGCCCCAGATAAACCCAAAGACCAGTCTAAAGAGAAGAAAATCGTTCGGGAAAATATCAAAATTCTAGAAGAAACCTTTGCTAGCTTTGGTATTAAGGTAACAGTTGAACGGGCCGAAATTGGACCATCGGTGACTAAATATGAAGTTAAGCCAGCAGTGGGTGTACGGGTCAACCGCATTTCCAATCTAGCAGATGACCTCGCTCTAGCCTTGGCTGCTAAGGATGTCCGAATCGAAGCACCTATCCCAGGGAAATCCTTAGTTGGAATCGAAGTACCCAACTCTGAGATTGCGACTGTATCCTTCCGCGAACTATGGGAACAATCTCAAACTAAAGCAGAAAATCTCTTGGAAATTCCTTTAGGAAAGGCTGTTAATGGCAGTGCAAGAGCTTTTGACCTTTCCAAAATGCCCCACTTGCTCGTCGCAGGTTCAACAGGTTCAGGGAAGTCAGTAGCGGTTAACGGCATTATCGCCAGCATTCTCATGAAAGCTCGACCCGATCAAGTTAAATTTATGATGGTCGATCCCAAGATGGTTGAGTTGTCTGTTTACAATGATATTCCCCATCTCTTGATTCCAGTTGTGACCAATCCACGCAAGGCCAGCAAGGCCCTGCAAAAGGTTGTGGATGAGATGGAAAATCGTTATGAACTCTTTGCCAAGGTGGGAGTTCGTAACATTGCAGGCTTTAATGCCAAGGTAGAAGAGTTTAATGCTCAGTCTGAGTACAAGCAGATTCCACTACCACTTATTGTTGTGATTGTGGATGAGTTGGCTGACCTTATGATGGTTGCCAGCAAGGAAGTGGAAGATGCTATTATCCGTCTTGGACAGAAGGCGCGGGCTGCAGGTATCCACATGATTCTTGCAACCCAGCGTCCATCCGTTGATGTCATCTCTGGTCTGATCAAGGCTAATGTCCCATCTCGTGTAGCATTTGCGGTTTCATCAGGAACAGACTCCCGTACGATTTTGGATGAAAATGGAGCAGAAAAACTTCTTGGTCGAGGAGACATGCTCTTTAAACCGATTGATGAAAATCATCCAGTTCGTCTCCAAGGCTCCTTTATCTCGGATGACGATGTTGAGCGCATTGTGAACTTCATCAAGGCTCAGGCAGATGCGGACTACGATGATAGTTTTGAACCAGGTGAGGTTTCTGAAAACGACGGTGAATTTTCAGATGGTGAATCTGGTGGTGACCCGCTCTTTGAAGAAGCCAAGGCTTTGGTAATCGAAACTCAGAAAGCCAGTGCATCTATGATTCAGCGTCGTTTGTCAGTTGGATTTAACCGTGCGACCCGTCTCATGGAAGAGCTTGAGATGGCAGGTGTCATCGGTCCAGCTGAAGGTACCAAGCCAAGAAAAGTATTGCAGCAATAAAAAATAGCTTCTTTCCAAGGTTGGAAGGAGCTATTTTACTGGCTATTGATTACTTTTATACTCTTCGAAAATCTCTTCAAACCACGTCAGCTTTGCCTTGCCGTATATATGT
>NZ_VMNC01000008.1:0-6196 GCF_013277505.1 Streptococcus sp. k-378
TGCGTTTTAGAATGTCAAAATTTTATACTCTTCGAAAATCTCTTCAAACCGCGTCAGCTTTCATCTGCAACCTCAAAACAGTGTTTTGAGCAACCTGCGGCTAGTTTCCTAGTTTGCTCTTTGATTTTTATTGAGTATAACACAAAAGGTAGCCCACCAGCTACCTTTTCTTATGCTTCCTCAATTAAGCGTGTATGTTCTCTCTTGATGCAACGATTCATCACGATGTCATCACATCCACCAGCACGCAAGATTTCTTCCGCTTCTAGACTTTCAAGTCCTAGCTGTGCCCAAAAAATCTTGGCATCAGCTTTGAGAAAATCACGCGCCACATCAGGCAGAAACTCGCTGCGACGGTAAACATTGACAATATCTACAGGAAAAGGAATCTCAGCTAGACTAGCATAAGCCTTTTCACCCAATATTTCGCCACCTGCCACCTTGGGATTGACTGGGATGATTTTATAACCCCGAGCCTGCATTTCCTTGGTCACTCGATTGCTAGTTGTTTCTTCACGGTCTGACAAGCCCACAACAGCAAGGGTTTTACTCGTTGCTAGATACTGACGAATCACACCATCACTTGGATTGATAAATTCTTGACTCATAGAAATCCTCCTTTTTCATCAGTATAGCACAATTTGAAAAGGCTTGCATAATTCTACTACAAAAAAGGAGGACTAGCCCCCTTTTTATTTAGCCTCGTACCAGGTTGCCCCTTCATTTTCATCTGCGATGAGGGGAACACTGAGTTGAATGGCTTCTTCCATGGTTTGTTTGACCAATTTTTTCATCTCTGCCAGCTCCGATTTAGGAACTTCAAGGACGATTTCATCGTGCACTTGTAACAGCATCTTAGTCTGATAGGCACCTGCAATCAAGGCTTTATCCAGCTGGATCATGGCAATCTTGAGAATATCTGCCGCCGAACCTTGGATAGGAGAGTTGATGGCAGTCCGCTCTGCGAAACCACGAATATTGAAGTTGCGCGAATTGATATCTGGCAACTCACGACGACGCTTGAAGAGGGTCTCCACATAGCCCTTATCACGCGCCTCACGCACCACTTCATCCATGTAGTTTTTAATACCTGGGAAGCGTTCAAAGTAGGTATCAATGTAGGCTTTGGCCTCCTTACGGCTGATGCCCAGATTATTAGACAAACCAAAATCTGAAATGCCGTAAACCACTCCAAAGTTGACAGCCTTGGCATTTCGACGGTCGTTTGCAGTCACATCCTCAGGACGCTCAATGCCAAAGACCCGCATGGCTGTCGAAGTATGGATATCTGCCCCCTCTTGGAAAGCCTTAATCAAGTGCTCATCCTTAGAAATATGCGCCAAAACGCGCAATTCAATCTGTGAATAGTCCGAGCTGAGCAGCACACTATCCCCCCACTCAGGCACAAAAGCCTTCCGAATCAAGCGCCCTTGTTCCAAACGCACAGGAATGTTTTGCAAGTTTGGATCCACACTAGACAAACGCCCGGTCTGGGTCAAATCCTGCACATAACGAGTATGAATCTTGCCATCAGCCAAAATCCAGTCCTGCAAGCCAATCACATAAGTCGATTGAATCTTAGCAATCTGACGATAGTCGAGAATTTTCTTAACGATTGGTGCAATCGGAGCTAGACGCTCCAAGACATCCACGGCAGTCGAATAACCTGTCTTAGTTTTCTTAGTATACTCGAGAGGAAGCCCCAATTTCTCAAAGAGAAGCACTCCCAACTGCTTAGGAGAGTTGATATTAAACTCCTCACCAGCCAGTTCATAAATCTCCTGAGTGAGTTTTTCAATGACAAGCTCATTTTCAGCCTGCATTTCAAGCAAGGTTTCTTTTTTAACCTTAATCCCAGCAATTTCCATCTTGGCAAGGACAAAAGCCAGAGGTTGCTCTATATCATAAAGAAGCTCTAACTGCCCATTTTCGCTGAGTTTTTCAAGCAAAATAGGCTCTGTTTCGACCAAAACGGCAAGCTTACGAGCCAAATGTTCCAAGAATTTCTCACGTTCAGGAATGGCCTTCTTGACTCCCTTACCGTAGAAGGTTTCATCATCAACTAAATAAGTCTGACCATAAAGACTAGCGATGGTCGCAATTTCATTGTCCTCCACAGTCGAAAGGAGGTATTTAGCCAAACGGCTGTCAAAAGCAGGCGCCTGCAAATCCACACCCAAACGATGCAAGAGAACTTTAGCTTTCTTAAAGTCATAAACTCTCAAAGGTGTTTTTTCTAAGAAGTCCTTGAAAATCGACTCTTGCAACAGCTCAAGCTTGTCTGTAGCATAAAGCTTATCCCCACAAGACCAAGCAAAACCAACCAAATCGTCCGTATGGTAATTTTCACCAAAAAGCTCAAAATGGAAGATAGACTCTTCACACAGCATATCTTGACTGATTTGGTCAACAATAGTAAAATCCAAGCTCTCAGCCACATCAGCTGACGACACATTTAAAGCCTGCTTGAGCTGTTTGAAGCCCATCTCATCGTAGAATTTTCCAAGATTTTCCACATCTGGACCACTATAGACCAAATCCTCTAAACCAATCTCAATCGGTGCCTTGGTATCAATGGTCGCCAGTGTTTTAGATAAAAAGGCCTGTTCCTTATCATTGATAAGGTTTTCCTTCATCTTAGAAGCCTTCATCCCATCAATATTTTCATAAATTCCCTCAAGCGAACCATGCTCCAGCAAGAGCTTGATACCCGTCTTTTCACCGATTTTGGTCACCCCAGGGATATTATCCGACTTATCTCCCATAAGCGCCTTGAGATCGATAAACTGCGTCGGTGTAATGCCCATCTTTTCCATGAGATAATCTGGCGTAAAGGCCTCAAACTCAGCTACACCTTTCTTGGAAATTTCAACCACCGTATGCTCATCCGTCAGCTGAATCAAATCCTTGTCCCCACTGACAATGGTAATATCAAAACCATCCTGCTCAGCTAGCTTATCCAGCGTCCCAATGATGTCATCCGCCTCATACTGAGCCAGCTCATAGTGACGAATCCCCATATGATCCAGCAACTCACGAATGAAAGGAAATTGCTCACGAAACTCATCAGGAGTCTTAGCCCGACCACCCTTATAGTCCGCATACATCTCTGTCCGGAAGGTCGTCTTTCCCGCATCAAAAGCCACCAAAATATGACTAGGCTCCACCCGCTCCAACAAATGGCTCAACATCAACTGGAAACCATAAATGGCATTGGTATGCAAACCAGCCGCATTCTTAAAACGGTCCAACTGCTGATAGAGTGCAAAAAACGCCCGAAAAGCAACAGAAGACCCATCAATCAATAATAATTTTTTCTTATCCATACACCCATTATAAAGGAAAGAATCAAAAAATACCATTGGGAAGAGCTAGAGCAAGTATTTTTCAAACTTTTTCCCGAATAAATAGATAGAAGCATTGAAACTAGTAAACTTAGATTTAAAAATGTGCTATAATGAAAGACAAACTATAAGAAAAGTCAATAGTTTATCTAAAATATTTCTTATTTCAATTTGATGATTTAGCGATGATTTTAGAGCACGGCAAAAATCCCTTGAAAAAGTCCATTTTTTTCAAAGGTAATCTTGTGTTAATTTCAGAAATTACATCACTTTTTGTTCGTCAAATGGTAGCTCTTTTTTAGGAGATAAAACATGGTTCGGATAAGTTTTTTTGCAAGGTGGATGATGGCTACATTGTAATGTTTTCCTTGTTCTAACTTAGTCTTAAACTAGGCCTTAAAAGCAGGTGAAAAGCGATTGCATGCTTTGCCAGCTGATGAACGACTACAGAAACGTCAAGAAGAGCTCCAACCCCTAATGGAAGACTTCTTTGCTTGGTGTCGGCGTCAGTCAGTTTTACCTGGTTCAAAACTAGGAAGGGCAATTGAATACAGTCTCAAGTATGAAGAAACCTTTAAGGCCATTTTGAAAGACGGGCATCTGGTCCTTTCCAATAATCTAGCTGAACGCGCCATTAAATCATTGGTTATGGGACGGAGTAAAAGAGTCCAGTGGACTCTTTTAGCCTAAGCTAAATTTTAAAAAGCGAGGGTGGTTGTTTTCTCAAAATTTTGAAGGAGCTAAAGCAAGAGCTATTATTATGAGCTTGTTGGAAACAGCTAAACGTCATCAATTAAATAGTGAGAAATAGCTATCCTATCTTCTAGAATGTCTTCCGAACGAGGAAACTCTCGTAAACAAAGAGGTTTTAGAGGCTGATTTACCATGGACTAAAGTTGTACAAGAAAAGTGCAAATAAGAAATCTCCAGATTAGGAACTATCCGTGAGTTCTCTAGGCTGGAGATTTTTCAATATACTTCGTTATTAGGCGGTTACGACTGAAATATCGTCTTGTTCACTTTTTATTTTCTTCTAACCAATAGACGGAGTTGCAAGGAAAATGCCAAAAACTCTACCCCTATAGCTAACAAAGAGCAAAAAAACTAGGAGAGAACTCTCCTAGTTTTAAATTATCTTGGATTATTTAACCCACTCACCGTTGTGGTTTACTTTATAACCATCTACAGTTGTATTAACTGCAAGAGCTCCTGACGCGTATGAGTAGTACCATTTACCACCAACTTGATACCAACCAGTTGCCATTGCACCTGATGATTTCAAGTAGTACCAAGTACCGTTATCTTTAACCCAACCAGTTGCCATTGAACCGTTGTCGTTTAGGTAGTACCAAGTACCATTGTCTTTAACCCAACCAGTTGCCATCCAACCAGCTTGGTCGAAATAGTACCAAGTTCCGTTGATTTTTTCCCAACCATTAGTTGTGTAAGAACCATCAGCGTGTTTGTACCACCAGCGAGAACCTGATTGAACCCATGCTGCTTGAGCAGCTGGTTTTTCAGCAGAAGCTACTAGTTGAGGAATTTCCAAAAGGGTTGCTTTACCATTTTGTACTCGAACTGTTAATTTATATGTTCCACGTTTAGTTTTAACTTCAACAGTACTTTTAGCTGATTTTTCATACTTAATCTCAACTGCTTTACCATCAAGTTTCAGTTCATTACCTTCTTTATCATAAACCTTAACATATCTATCGGTAACAACTCTTTGTTTATTAGATTGTTGAGATTGTTGAGATGCAAGGTGAGACTTAATATCATCAATAGTCAAATCACCATTTTCAGTAGTATTAACTTTACCACTTGCTTCTTCTCCACGTTTAGCTGCTGCTTCTGCTGCTTCTGCTGCTTCTTTAAAGAGTTTAGAAACTTCTGCACTTGGTTCTGTTCTCTCATCAGCTGCAGGTTTAGCATTTGGCAATGTTTGAACATTAGCCTCACTAAAAGTTGCTGTATCAGCTGAAACAGCTTGTACAGCACCAAATGCTGCAAGAGCGACTGCGCTTGTCAATAAAACTTTTTTCATCGTTTTATCTCCTTTGTTTTTCTTTAAAATATTTTTTCGTAAGACTACCTTACTACCATAGATTATATAAATATTTGCAGGATTTGTCAAGAGTTTTCTTCGAGTTTTTAAACTTTTTACCTATTTTTTCAAAAAAGCCAAATTTCAAGTTCAAGTTAGCCATCAAGAAGTCTTCTCTGGGTGATTTGTAGTTCAAGCATTTTTTAGGATAGTTATTAATCCAATTTTCGATGAATGCGACTTCTTTGGGAGTCGTTTTCTTAGTTCCCTTAGGTAACCATCTCCGAATGAGCCTGTTGTGATTCTCATCAGTTCCCCTTTCCCAAGAGGCATAGGGGTGCGCATAATAGATATGTTCCTCAGAAAATACATCAGACAAGCGGTTAAATTCTGTACCATTATCTGCCGTGATGGACAGAATCTTGTCTTGTTTTAAGATGAGTTTTAAAGCCTGATTGACCGATTCAGCGCTTTTATTATGCCATATGGCATTGTCCATAACGAGTAAAAGATAATCATCTGAATAAGCTTGTGAAAGCTCTTCTAAAAAGGCGTTCATCCACTCAGTATGACATCCACCAGCGATTAAGAAAAATGATTTGCCTGTATGGGCATCAACAGCTCCATAACAATAGCGAAATTCTCGTATATAGTGACTATGGACATGTGGACCTACTCCTATTGGAGACCAACAAGATCCCAGTTTACTGATTCTACCGAAACCAGCCTCATCTTGGTACATCAAGCGAACCTTACGAAAAGGTCTACTGGTTTTAAAGCGCTTTCTTGTCTTCTTGAATTGAGATTT
>NZ_VMNC01000080.1:0-13483 GCF_013277505.1 Streptococcus sp. k-378
CGTTATTGGGCGGTTACATATGAATTAGAAAATAACTATATGAAGTATAATAAAAATAGGATATAGTTTATTTTACGAGCTAGGAAGGAAAAATACGGAAACAATATTGCCAGAATAAACTATATTTAGATGCACATTTCATTCATTGTTCTATAAAAGGAGAAGATAAATGGCTACTAAAAAGAGTTTTAAAGCGTTAGTTGTAGGACTAGGTATTGTTTCAATATTCTCATCAGCCTTACCTATGGTTAGTCATTCTGTATTTGCAGATAGTGCCCTAACTAGAGTAGATAAAGCAAATGATATTGTTTTGAATGTTGATGGGAATAAATTTTATAATGTTTCGGTTTCAGAAGATATTGTAAATGCTGGTCAAATTTTGGAAGATTATTTTTATGTAGATAAATTTGGAAATATAAATTTAAAAGGTACTCCTGAAGAGCTAGCAAAAAATATTGGTGTTTCTGTACAAGAAGCAAGTTTGATGTATGAAGCTGTAAAAGAGTTGCCTAACGTTTACGAAAGAGGTCCTGTAGGTTTTCGTTTCAATCTTGGTCCTCAAGTGAGGGGGATGGGTGGCTGGGCTGCTGGAGCTTTCGCTACTGGATATGCTGGATGGCATTTAAAACAATTTGCGGTTAATCCTGTTACGGCTGGGTTTGTTGCTGTAATAAGTGGTGCGATTGGCTGGGCTGTAAAAACTGCTGTAGAAAATTATTGGACAGTTGCTGTAGCTACAGTAGAGGTGCCATTTGTAAACCTTGTTTACACCATAGATTTACCTTAAAGGTTATTTCTTTATGAATAGTTCGTTTAAAAAAATAACCGTATTTTGTTTTATAGTTTCTTGTGTTCTTTGTTTATTAGATTTAATGAATTTTAAAAATGTAGCTACTTTTTTATTTTTCTGTCTTCCTGTTTTTGTTTTGATTTACAAAAATAAATAAAAACAGATCCTCTGTTTGATGAATTTTAGAACATAGTTAAGTTTAAAAAAAGTTGTATGTAAAGGTTTACAAATTAACTTACTTGTGTTATACTTAAATCACAAGTTAATACAAGGTGAGTGTTACTAAGTAAGATTAGGCATGATCACAGGTGAATTAGAAATCGGCTGATTTTCTAGTTCATTTGTGGTCATTTTTTATACTCATATACCTTTAAAATATAAAAGGAGGTTGACATGTATCGAATTCTAAATCCAATGAATCACAATGTTTCACTTGTCAGAAATGATAAAGGAGAAGAAGTGATTGTGATTGGTAAGGGGATTGCATTCGGAAAGAAGAAAGGGGATTTGATTGCTGAACAGCAGGTTGAGAAAATCTTTCGGATGAAGACCGAAGAATCGAGAGAAAAC
Source organism: Streptococcus sp. k-378 (assembly GCF_013277505.1). NCBI lineage: Bacteria > Bacillati > Bacillota > Bacilli > Lactobacillales > Streptococcaceae > Streptococcus > Streptococcus sp. k-378. The sequence continues at coordinate 1,361 of NZ_VMNC01000080.1, forward strand.
TTTATGGCTCTCCTCAAAGATGTTCCGCTTGATTTTATCACAGTGACCTATGAAATCATTGATAAGCTATCAAAGAAATATCATTATCCGATTCAAGAGTATCTCTATGTAACCTTGACAGATCATATTTACTGTTCTTACCAAGCTCTAGCACAAGGAAGGTACAAGGATAGTAATCTGCCAGATATTTCCACTAAGTATCCTGTCGCTTTTCAAATCGCAAATGAAGCATTTGAAATTTACCGTCAGAAGCTAGCGGATCATTTTCCTGAGGACGAAATTATTCGGATTGCTTATCATTTCATTAATGCCGAAGGTGAAAATGAAGTGGAACTTGTGGAGTCGATTGATAAGAGGAAAGAAATTCTCAGGAATGTTGAAGAAGTTTTGAAGGAATATGCAATTCAACGAACCAAAGAGAATACCCATTTCTATGATCGCTTTATGATACATTTGAATTATTTCTTGGATTATTTAGATAGATCTAGAGATGATAACCAATCACTTCTGGATATGGAAGATCATATTAAACAATCCTATCCAAAAGCCTTCGAGATTGGTTCCAAGATCTATGATGTGATTACGCAACATACGGGTCTTGATTTGTATAAAAGTGAACGAGTTTATCTAGTTCTACATATCCAACGTTTATTGTCATAAAAATTTAATTAAAAATACATAAGGAGAATTCTATCATGAATAGAGAAGAAGTAACATTGTTAGGTTTTGAAATCGTAGCCTATGCTGGCGATGCTCGTTCAAAACTATTAGAAGCCTTGAAGGCTGCTGAATCTGGTGATTTTGAAAAAGCGGACGCTCTGGTAGAGGAAGCTGGTAGCTGTATCGCAGAGGCTCACCACGCGCAAACAAGTCTATTGACTAAGGAAGCTTCTGGTGAGGACTTAGCGTATAGTGTGACCATGATGCATGGCCAAGACCACTTGATGACAACTATCTTGTTAAAAGACTTAATGCACCACTTAATCGAACTTTATAAGAGAGGAGTTAAATAATGAATAAACTAATTGCATTTATTGAGAAAGGAAAGCCTTTCTTTGAGAAACTATCTCGTAATATCTATCTTCGTGCTATTCGCGATGGTTTCATTGCAGGTATGCCTGTTATTCTCTTCTCAAGTATCTTTATCTTGATTGCCTTTGTACCAAACTCATGGGGCTTTAAATGGTCTGATGATGTTGTAGCCTTTCTGATGAAACCTTATAGCTATTCTATGGGTATTCTGGCTCTCTTGGTAGCTGGTACAACAGCTAAGTCACTGACCGACTCAGTAAACCGTAGCATGGAAAAAACCAACCAAATCAACTATATGTCAACACTGTTGGCAGCGATTGTCGGTTTGTTGATGTTGGCGGCTGACCCAATTGCAGGTGGTTTTGCAACAGATTTCCTTGGAACAAAAGGTTTGCTTTCAGCCTTCCTTGCTGCCTTTGTTACAGTAGCTATCTATAAGGTCTGTGTTAAGAACAACGTTACCATTCGTATGCCTGACGAAGTTCCACCTAATATCTCACAAGTCTTTAAAGATGTGATTCCATTCACTCTCTCAGTTGTTTCTCTTTATGCTCTTGATTTACTAGCTCGTCATTTTGTTGGTGCTAGTGTAGCAGAATCAATCGGTAAATTCTTTGCACCATTATTCTCTGCAGCTGATGGCTATCTAGGTATTACCATTATCTTTGGTGCCTTTGCCTTCTTCTGGTTTGTTGGGATTCATGGTCCATCTATCGTTGAACCAGCAATCGCAGCTATTACCTATGCAAATGCCGAAGTCAACTTGAACCTTCTCCAACAAGGTATGCACGCTGACAAGATTCTTACTTCTGGTACACAAATGTTTATCGTTACCATGGGTGGTACTGGTGCGACACTGGTTGTTCCATTCATGTTCATGTGGTTAACAAAATCAAAACGTAACCGTGCAATCGGACGTGCTTCAGTAGTTCCAACTTTCTTCGGTGTCAACGAACCAATCTTGTTTGGTGCACCACTTGTATTGAACCCAATCTTCTTCATTCCATTTATCTTTGCTCCAATTGCAAACGTATGGATTTTCAAATTCTTCATTGAAACTCTTGGAATGAATTCATTTACTGCTAATCTACCATGGACAACCCCAGCTCCACTAGGTCTAGTTCTTGGTACTAATTTCCAAGTTCTATCATTCATTCTTGCTGCTCTTTTAATCGTGGTTGACGTAGTCATTTACTATCCATTCCTTAAAGTATATGATGAACAAATTCTTGAAGAAGAGCGTTCAGGTAAGTCTAATGATGAATTGAAAGAAAAAGTTGCTGCAAACTTCAACACTGCAAAAGCAGATGCTATTCTTGAAAAAGCTGGTGTAGAAGCAGCACAAAATACCATCACTGAAGAAACAAATGTCCTCGTTCTCTGTGCTGGTGGAGGTACAAGTGGTCTCCTTGCAAATGCTTTGAATAAGGCAGCAGCAGAATACAATGTCCCTGTGAAAGCAGCAGCAGGCGGCTATGGTGCTCACCGTGAAATGTTGCCAGAGTTTGATTTGGTTATCCTTGCCCCTCAAGTTGCTTCAAACTTTGAAGATATGAAAGCAGAAACAGATAAACTCGGTATTAAACTTGCCAAGACAGAAGGCGCTCAATACATCAAATTAACTCGTGATGGAAAAGGTGCTCTTGCATTTGTACAAGAGCAATTCGATTAAGGCTAGGGACTCTGAAATAGTCTCCTATCGTTACGGAAATCGCTATGGCGAATTTCCTAATCGCCTTGTTAATTCCTCGGTAAAAAAGTATCGTTTTTACCTCCTCATGTCACAATTCGATTAAGGCTAGGGGCTATGAAATAGTTTCCTCTCGTTACGGAAATCACTATGGCGAATTTCCTAATCGCCTTGTTAATTCCTCGGTAAAAAGATATCGTTTTTACCTCCTCATGTCACAATTCGGTGACTTGCTACAAGAAGTGAGATGGAGAAGGATGGCTCACTGACTCCACTCCTCTCACTTTTACTTTATTTAAATCAAGAAATAGGTGAAAAAAATGACAAAAACATTACCAAAAGACTTTATTTTTGGTGGCGCAACAGCTGCCTATCAAGCAGAAGGGGCTACACATACTGATGGAAAAGGACCAGTTGCGTGGGATAAATATCTTGAAGATAACTATTGGTACACTGCAGAACCAGCCAGTGACTTTTACAATCGATATCCAGTTGACCTAAAGCTAGCAGAAGAGTATGGTGTCAATGGCATTCGAATTTCTATTGCCTGGTCACGTATTTTCCCAACAGGCTACGGTCAAGTAAATCAGAAGGGTGTTGAGTATTATCATAATCTATTTGCAGAGTGTCACAAACGTCATGTTGAGCCTTTTGTAACTCTTCATCACTTTGACACGCCAGAAGCTCTCCACTCAAATGGAGACTTCTTAAAACGTGAAAATATCGAACACTTTGTAGACTACGCTGCCTTCTGCTTTGAAGAATTTCCAGAAGTAAACTATTGGACAACCTTTAATGAAATTGGCCCAATCGGTGATGGTCAATACTTGGTTGGGAAATTCCCTCCAGGTATTCAGTACGACCTTACCAAAGTTTTCCAATCGCACCACAATATGATGGTTTCTCATGCACGCGCTGTGAAACTATATAAAGATAAAGGATATAAAGGTGAAATTGGTGTTGTTCACGCTCTGCCAACTAAGTATCCTTTGGATCCTAAAAATCCAGCAGATGTTCGTGCAGCTGAGTTGGAAGATATTATTCACAATAAATTTATCTTGGATGCAACTTATCTAGGTCGCTATTCAGCTGAAACGATGGAAGGTGTCAACCATATCTTATCAGTCAATGGTGGTAGCTTGGATCTTCGTGAAGAAGATTTTACAGCATTAGAAGCAGCAAAAGACTTGAATGATTTTCTAGGCATCAACTACTATATGAGTGATTGGATGGAAGCATTTGATGGAGAAACTGAAATTATCCATAATGGTAAGGGTGAGAAAGGAAGCTCTAAATACCAAATCAAAGGTGTTGGTCGTCGTGTAGCTCCTGACTATGTACCACGTACGGATTGGGATTGGATTATCTACCCTCAAGGTTTGTATGACCAAATCATGCGCGTGAAGAAAGATTATCCGAACTACAAGAAGATTTACATCACTGAAAATGGTCTTGGATATAAAGATGAGTTCGTTGATAACACTGTTTACGATGATGGCCGTATTGATTATGTGAAACAACACTTAGAGGTCTTGTCTGATGCGATTGCAGATGGAGCTAATGTAAAAGGTTACTTCATTTGGTCATTGATGGACGTCTTCTCATGGTCAAACGGTTATGAAAAACGTTACGGTCTCTTCTATGTAGACTTTGAAACTCAAGAACGTTATCCTAAGAAATCAGCTCACTGGTACAAGAAAGTAGCAGAAACTCAGATTATAGACTAGTAGAATTAGTCATTAGATATAGAATTCTAGTGAGGCAAAAAGATGTTCAAAGATTTTATCCAATCTATTTATGAAAAAGTTTATATTATCAATTTTGATAAATGTTCTCAAATACCTTGTTTGACTAATGAGGAGCTGAAAAAACTTGGAAAATGGTATGTCTCTACCGGTAAAGAATGGATTTGCCATTCAGACTATGAGCTAGAAGAATTTAAAAATTTGTTTTTAAATTTTATCAATCCTGAAGAACGGGATAATATCTCCTTTGATTCAGATTTTATGCCGTTTCAACAATCATAACCAATTTCCAAAAAAGTTAAATCTTATATCTAGTACTCTGCAAAACTCTTATCTAATCACCTTGCTTATACTCAATGAAAATCAAAGAGCAACTTTAAACTAGAAAGCAAGTCGCAGGTTTCTCAATGCATAGCTTTGAGGTGGCAGATAAAGCAATTGGGCAAAAAGTCTTTAACGCAGAAAAACGCATAATATCAGGTGTTGAAAAAACTTGATACTATGCGTTTTATTGTGGGAAGATTTACTTCATTTTCTTCTGAAATTGAGTTGTTACCCAGAATCTTTCAGTTGATTAAGGCTTGATGACTTTAGTAAGTTTAGATAGTTCAAAAAGGATTGAATCACTTAGTTTAGAATCTGAAACAATAGTATCAAGATTTGATACATTATAAAAAGTATAAAAATCAAACTTATTGAACTTACTATGATCTGCGAGTAAATATTTTTTATTAGAATTATTTAAAGCGATGCGTTGAGCCTCTCCCTCTTCCTCGCTAAAAGTAGCTAGAGCCCCGTTTTGAATACCATTACAGCTAACGAAAGCTTTAGAAAATTGGAGATTAGAGAGATTTTGTAGGGTCAATGTGCCAACAAAAGCACCTGTAATATCGCGATAATTTCCACCTATCAAAATCAAATCTGTTAATTTTCGTTCGCTTAAAATCAGAAAAACAGGTAGACTGTTGGTCACGACGCGGATATTGTCAATAGGCAACTCACGCGCAAAAAATTCTAATGTTGTTCCTGGTCCAATAAAAATAGTTTCTCTTTCTTCTACTAGACTGCCTGCAAAACGGGCTATTTCTTGTTTTTCTGCCGTTTGGAGGGCTTGTTTTTCAATATTTGATCGCTCATTAGTCAAAAGGGAGTTGGTTCGAAGTTTTTCAGCTCCACCATGCACACGAATCAGCAAATCTTTATCAGCTAATTCCTGTAAATAGCGCCTTGCAGTCATATCTGAAACGGCTATTTCGTCCATAATCTGTTTAACCGTTATGGTTCCTTTACTATTTACTGTCTCTAAAATTTTGGTTAATTTTTCTTGTTTGAGCATATTATCACCTCGTTTCCTACTACTATCTTACCATAAACTAGCTCATCATTCAAATACAAAAACAACAAAATAAAACAAAAACAAAAATATCGAGGTTTATTTTCAAAACTTTCGATATTTTTGTTGGGTTATAACTTTGATGTTTCTAGTTTACTTTTTGATGATTGAGAGTGGTGGAGAATTAGTCTAAACCGTAGTTATAGTCATCATCTTGCATGGCTTCAACTTCACCAAGAAGGTAACCATTTCCGACTTGAGAGAAGAAGTCATGGTTGGAAGTTCCTGTTGAAATACCGTTCATAACGATTGGGTTGACATCTTCAGCTGAATCTGGGAAAAGTGGATCTTGTCCCATGTTCATGAGAGCTTTATTGGCATTGTAGCGAAGGAAGGTTTTAACCTCTTCAGTCCAACCAACACCGTCATAAAGACTCTCTGTGTAGCCTTCTTCATTTTCATAAAGAGTATAGAGCAGGTCGTACATCCATTCTTTTAGCTTTTCTTGCTCTTCTTCAGGTAATTCATTGAAACCAAGTTGGAATTTGTAACCAATGTAGGTTCCGTGAACAGATTCATCACGAATAATCAATTTGATGATTTCCGCAACGTTGGCAAGTTTGTTGTTACCAAGATAGTAGAGGGGAGTGAAGAAACCTGAATAGAAGAGGAAGGTTTCGAGGAAAACGCTAGCAACTTTCTTTTCAAGTGGGCTACCGTTTAGGTAGATTTCGTTGACAATCTCAGCCTTCTTTTGTAGGTAAGGATTGGTATTGGTCCATTCGAAAATTTCTTCAATCTCAGCCTTAGTATTCAAGGTAGAGAAGATTGATGAGTAAGATTTAGCGTGAACAGATTCCATAAATTGGATGTTATTGAAAACAGCTTCCTCATGAGGTGTACGGATGTCTGCGCGAAGGGCTTGAACCCCAGTTTCAGATTGCATAGTGTCGAGAAGGGTTAAACCACCAAAAACTTTTCCGACCAAGTCTTTCTCTTTGTTAGATAGCTTTCTCCAGTCATCCAAGTCATTTGACAAGGGAATACGTGTATCGAGCCAGAATTGCTCTGTCAGCTTTTCCCAAGTTGATTTGTCGATGACATCTTCGATGGCATTCCAGTTAATGGCTTTATAGTAAGTTTCCATTTGAAATCTCTTTCTGTGTTTAGTATTGCGAACTCACAATTATTCTATTTTACCATAATTCTATAGGAGTATCGCACAAAAAGTCGGAATCCCGACTTTTAAAATGTTACATAAATTATGTTATGACATAGTAGATTTGATTTTATCAGTGCTGCTTAGGGAAAAATAGTGTTTCTATGCTAGAAACTAAATCACACAGCTTTCACATTGGTTGGCACCGACTTCTCCACCGTCATCTGTAAAGGTGCGGACGTAGTAGATAGACTTGATTCCCTTGTTAAAGGCATAGTTACGAAGGATGGACAAGTCACGTGTCGTTTGTTTATTTTCCCTCTTCCATTCGTAAAGGCCTTTTGGAATGTCACTGCGCATGAAGAGGGTGAGTGAAAGTCCTTGATCCACGTGTTCAGTCGCAGCAGCGTAAACATCGATGACTTTACGCATATCCATATCGTAGGCAGAAGTGTAGTAAGGAATGGTTTCTGTAGACAAGCCAGCAGCAGGGTAGTAGATTTTACCAATTTTCTTCTCTTGGCGTTCTTCGATACGTTGCGTAATCGGGTGGATAGAAGCAGAAACGTCGTTGATATAGCTGATAGAACCATTTGGCGCTACAGCAAGGCGATTTTGGTGGTAAAGACCATCTGCTTGAACCTTGTCGCGAAGTTCAGCCCAATCAGCAGCACCAGGGATAAAGACATCTTTGAAGAGTTCTTTAACACGGTCTGATTTTGGAACAAACTCGCCAGTCACATACTTGTCGAAGTAGCTTCCGTTAGCATAGTCTGATTTTTCAAAGTTGTGGAAGGTAATACCACGTTCACGCGCAATATTGTTTGACTCAACTAAAGTCCAGTAGTTCATAAGCATAAAGTAGATGCTAGTAAATTCAACAGACTCAGGTGACCCATATTCAATCAGTTGTTGTGCAAGGTAGCTGTGAAGTCCCATTGCACCAAGACCAAAGGTATGAGCTTGGCTATTTCCATGGTCAATCGTAGGTACAGCCACGATGTGTGAACTATCTGTAACGAAAGTTAAAGCACGAACCATAGCACGGATAGAACGACCAAAATCAGGTGAAGTCATCATGTTAACCACGTTGGTTGAACCAAGATTACATGAAACGTCTGTTCCCATTTGCAGGAATTCTTGAGCATCGTTGATCAAGCTTGGTTCTTGGACTTGAAGAATCTCAGAACACAAGTTACTCATGATAATCTTTCCATCAACAGGATTTGCACGGTTAGCCGTATCAATGTTGACGACATAAGGATAACCAGACTCTTGTTGCAATTTAGAGATTTCAGTTTCCAAATCACGCGCCTTGATTTTTGTCTTGCGAATATTTGGATTTGCGACCAATTCATCGTATTTTTCAGTAATGTCGATGTAGTTGAATGGCACACCGTATTCTTTTTCTACAGAGTAAGGGCTGAAGAGGTACATTTCTTCATTTTTACGCGCCAATTCGTAGAATTTATCTGGTACTACAACACCAAGTGAAAGGGTCTTAACACGAACTTTTTCATCGGCGTTTTCTTTCTTAGTTGAAAGGAAGGCGATGATGTCTGGGTGAAAGACGTTGAGGTAGACAACACCGGCACCTTGACGTTGCCCCAATTGGTTGGAGTAAGAGAAGCTGTCTTCAAAAAGCTTCATAACTGGAACGACCCCAGAAGCTGCTCCTTCATACCCTTTAATAGGAGAACCAGCTTCACGAAGGTTGCTGAGGGTAATTCCCACACCACCACCAATACGTGAAAGTTGAAGAGCCGAGTTGATAGAACGTCCGATAGAGTTCATATCATCAGTTACTTGGATTAGGAAGCAAGATACTAACTCCCCACGGCGAGCACGTCCAGCATTCAAGAAGGAAGGAGTAGCAGGTTGGTAGCGTTGGTGGATGATTTCATTGGCAATATCGATTGCAATAGCTTCATTCCCATCAGCAAAATAAAGGGCGTTAAAGAAGACACGGTCTTCCATACTTTCAAGATAATATTCACCGTCATTCGTCTTTAAGGCATATTGATTGTAAAATTTATAAGCTGCCATGAATGACTTGAATTGGAAGTTTTGGTCTTTGATAAATTGAGCCAATTCTTCCAAGAACTCTGGACGGTATTTCTTGATAAAAGCTGTTTCGATGTAGTTGTGTTCAATGAGGTAGTTGATTTTATCCTTGATTGAATCAAAAACCATAGTGTTTGGAACGACATTTTCTTTAAAGAAGGCATCCAAGGCTTCCTTATCTTTATGAAGCATGATTTGTCCATTAACAGGACGGTTGATTTCGTTATTGAGACGGAAGTAAGTCACGTCCTCAAGATGTTTTAATCCCATAAAATTTCCCTTATCTAATTACAAAAGAAAGGCTTCTAAGTTAGCCCTAGAAGCAGTTTCTTCTGGATGATGTACTAAGATTATGCTAATTGTTTCAGTTTTCCTGGTTGGAAACCTGAAAAGACTTCAGTTGGTGTTTGAATAATAGGAGCTGCGCTAAAACCGAGTTCTTTGACTTGATCGATGTACTCAGGCTGCTCATCAAGATTGATTTCTTTATATTCAACGTTATTACTGTCCAAGAAACGCTTGGTCATTTTACATTGGACACAATTGTTTTTAGAATAAACGGTTACCATTGTGTAACTCCTCTTTAAAATTTAATACTACCTTAGTATATCAGAAAATAAAATTTTGTCAATGATTTAAACTAAATATAGTGGTCTGTTTTTCTAGTCAAGCTCACAAAACACAATATGTAGTGTTTGCTTTATAAAACAGCAATGATTATCCTATAAATCGTTTTTAAAGAAACTATATCCTGTGTTTTGTTATCTAGGATAGAAGATTTTCAGCAAGTTATCTGAAAGGAAATTGAAGGAAAATCCAGAAAATGCTTGAAAAAAATCCTAGAAGATGATATAATACCAAATTGTAAGGGTTATCACATATAACTCAAAAAAGAAAGAACAAAAGGAGAGTCAAACTATGGCTTCTAAAGATTTCCACGTAGTGGCAGAAACAGGTATTCACGCACGTCCAGCAACATTGTTGGTGCAAACTGCTAGCAAATTTGCTTCAGATATCACTCTTGAATACAAAGGTAAATCAGTTAACCTTAAATCAATTATGGGTGTTATGAGTCTTGGTGTTGGCCAAGGTGCTGACGTAACTATCTCAGCTGAAGGTGCAGATGCAGATGACGCCATCGCTGCAATCTCAGAAACAATGGAAAAAGAAGGATTGGCATAAGGGAAATGACAGAAATGCTTAAAGGAATCGCAGCATCTGACGGTGTTGCAGTTGCAAAAGCATATCTACTCGTTCAACCGGATTTGTCATTCGAGACTGTTTCAGTCGAAGATACAAACGCAGAAGAGGCTCGTTTGGATGTTGCTCTTGAAGCTTCTCAAAACGAGCTTTCTCTTATCCGCGAGAAAGCTGTAGGTACGCTTGGTGAAGAAGCGGCTCAAGTTTTTGACGCTCATTTGATGGTTCTTTCTGACCCAGAATTGATTGGTCAGATTAAAGAAACAATTCGTGCTAAGAAAGTCAATGCAGAAGCAGGTCTTAAAGAAGTGACTGACATGTTCATCACTATCTTTGAAGGCATGGAAGACAACCCATACATGCAAGAACGTGCAGCGGATATCCGCGACGTGACAAAACGTGTATTGGCAAACCTTCTTGGTAAGAAATTGCCAAACCCAGCTTCTATCAATGAAGAAGTAATCGTGATTGCACATGACTTAACACCATCTGATACAGCTCAATTGGACAAAAACTTTGTAAAAGCTTTTGTAACAAACATCGGTGGACGTACAAGCCACTCAGCTATCATGGCACGTACACTTGAAATTGCAGCTGTATTGGGAACAAATAACATCACTGAAATCGTCAAAGACGGTGATATCCTTGCCGTTAACGGAATTACTGGTGAAGTGATTATCAACCCAACAGATGAACAAGCGGCAGAATTTAAAGCAGCTGGTGAAGCTTATGCTAAACAAAAAGCTGAATGGGCACTTTTGAAAGATGCTCAAACAGTGACTGCTGACGGTAAACACTTCGAGTTGGCAGCTAACATCGGTACTCCAAAAGACGTTGAAGGTGTTAACAACAACGGTGCAGAAGCTGTTGGACTTTACCGTACAGAGTTCTTGTACATGGATTCTCAAGACTTCCCAACAGAAGATGAGCAGTATGAAGCGTATAAGGCTGTTCTTGAGGGAATGAATGGTAAACCAGTGGTTGTTCGTACAATGGATATTGGTGGAGATAAGGAACTTCCTTACTTCGATATGCCACACGAAATGAACCCATTCCTTGGATTCCGTGCCCTTCGTATCTCTATTTCTGAAACTGGAGATGCAATGTTCCGTACACAAATCCGTGCCCTTCTTCGTGCTTCTGTTCATGGTCAATTGCGTATCATGTTCCCAATGGTTGCCCTCTTGAAAGAATTCCGTGCAGCTAAAGCAGTTTATGAAGAAGAAAAAACAAATCTTCTTGCTGAAGGAGTTGCAGTTGCGGATGACATCCAAGTTGGTATCATGATTGAAATTCCTGCAGCAGCTATGCTTGCAGACCAATTTGCAAAAGAAGTTGACTTCTTCTCAATTGGTACAAATGACTTGATCCAATACACAATGGCGGCAGACCGTATGAACGAACAAGTTTCATACCTTTACCAACCATATAACCCATCAATCCTTCGCTTGATCAACAACGTTATCAAGGCAGCTCACGCTGAAGGTAAATGGGCTGGTATGTGTGGTGAGATGGCTGGTGACCAAACAGCTGTTCCACTGCTTGTCGGAATGGGCTTGGATGAGTTCTCTATGTCAGCAACATCTGTACTTCGTACACGCAGCTTGATGAAGAAACTCGACACAGCTAAGATGGAAGAGTACGCAAACCGTGCCCTTACAGAATGCTCAACAATGGAAGAAGTTCTTGAACTTCAAAAAGAATACGTTAATTTTGATTAATGTGATTAACCTTGTAACCTAGTTGCAAGGTTTTTTGGGCGCATTTTGGAAAAGTATGGTCTAATACTCTTTCAAAATCTCTTCAAACCACGTCAGCGTCGCCTTAACGTAGATATGCTCACTGACTTCGTCAGTCTTATCTACAACCTCAAAACTGTGTTTTGAGCAACCTGCGGCTA
>NZ_VMNC01000081.1:0-12610 GCF_013277505.1 Streptococcus sp. k-378
GCTCAAAGCACTGCTTTGAGGTTGCAGATAAGACTGACGAAGTCAGGAACCATACCTACGTCAAGGCGACGTTGATGCGGTTTGAAGAGATTTTCGAAGAGTATTAACTAGGAGTAGTTATGCGTATTATTTATCTTATTATTGGTTTTTTATCGCTGGCCTTGGCTATTATTGGGGTTGTTTTGCCTTTGCTACCTACAACGCCTTTCCTTTTGTTGTCTATTACTTGTTTCTCCAGAAGTTCCAAGCGCTTCGAAGATTGGCTTTATCATACCAAGCTCTATCAAGCATATGTAGCTGATTTTCGGGAAACCAAGTCCATTGCGCGTGAACGTAAGAAAAAAATCATCGTATCCATCTACATCTTGATGGGAATTTCCATTTATTTTGCACCTCTTTTACCAGTCAAAATCGGTCTGGGAACCTTGACCATCTTTATCACCTACTATCTCTTCAAGGTCATTCCGGACAAAGAATAAAAAATAGTAACTATTTTCCTTGATATAAACGAAAGCATATTTACAACAATATGATATAATAAATTTAAAGTAATCTTCAAGGAGAATCAAATGATTTACGAATTTTGTGCTGAAAATGTGACCTTGCTTGAAAAAGCGATGGAGGCTGGAGCTCGTCGAATCGAACTCTGTGATAATCTTGCAGTTGGTGGGACAACACCCAGCTATGGAGTGACTAAGGCAGCAGTTGAACTGGCAGCTAACTACAATACAACCATCATGACCATGATTCGTCCACGTGGTGGCGACTTTGTCTACAATGACCTAGAAATTGCTATTATGCTAGAAGACATTCGGTTGACTGCTCAGGCTGGAAGTCAAGGGGTTGTATTTGGAGCTTTAACTGCTGATAAGAAGTTGGATAAGCCTAATATTGAAAAGTTAATTGCTGTATCCAAAGGATTGGAAATTGTCTTTCACATGGCCTTTGATGAATTGAGCGAAGAAGACCAGTTAGAAGCTATTGACTGGCTTAGTCAAGCTGGTGTCACTCGTATCCTAACTCGCGCTGGTGTGTCTGGCGATTCACTAGACAAACGTTTTGCTCACTATCACAGAATTTTGGAGCACGCTAAAGGTAAAATTGAAATTCTACCAGGTGGGGGGATTGACCTTGACAACCGTCAAACCTTTATTGACCAGCTAGGCGTGACACAATTGCACGGAACTAAGGTTGTCTTTTAAAAAATAGAAAGGAACTGCTAGCTTTGGGTAGCAGTTTTAACTTATGTTTGAAATTTTTAAATCCTATCAGTTTAATCACGAAAAGGCTAAAGCTTTTGGTTTTGTAGAAAATAGGGGAGTCTGGACTTATAGTCGCCAGATTTTGCAGGGTGATTTTGTCATGACTGTGTCCATCACTACTGATAATGTGAGTTTTCAAGTCTTTGACCAGGAGACTGGTGATCTCTATCCTCAAGTTCATATGGAAAGCATGAGGGGAAGTTTTGTTGCAAGTGTACGTGAGGCTTGTTTGGAGATTCTCTACCAGATTCGGAAGGCTTGTTTTGATGTGCAGGATTTTATCTGTCCTCAGACTAAGCGTATCATGACTCAAGTTCAGGAAAAGTACGGAAATCAGTTGGAGTATCTGTGGAAAAAATCACCTGATACGGCAGTGTTAAGACATGAAGGCAATAAAAAATGGTATGCTGTTTTGATGAAAATCTCTTGGGATAAGCTGGAAAAGGGCAGAGAAGGACAAGTGGAAGCAGTCAATCTCAAACACGACCAAGTAGCGGACTTGCTTTCACAAAAGGGCATTTATCCAGCTTTTCATATGAACAAACGCTACTGGATTAGTGTGGCGCTTGATGATACTTTATCAGATGAAGGAGTACTGGAATTGATAGAAAGAAGCTGGAATTTAACTTCTAAAAAATGAAATATTTCAAGGATTTTCAATAACTTTCAATTAGCTAAATATTCTCTACTGAAGAAATTTTCAGAAAATATTGGATTTTTTCTTGACAAGTGCTTTTGCCTATGCTAAAATACTAAACAAGATATCAAACGAAGGAGAAAGTCAAACATGAAAACAGCTAAGTTTAATCAATTTGCTTTGTTGTTGAGGTACTCGGGCTAGTGCAAAAAGCATTAGTCCTGTTTGGCTTACCAAGCGGGAGTAAATCAACATCTCGCTTGGGTTTCTGAGCGAGATGTTTTTTTAAAATCACATTTGGAAAAGGGGAAATCTTATGCGAACAGTTGAATTTCTAGATACCAGCCTTCGGGATGGAGAGCAGACACCGGGCGTTAATTTTTCAATCAAGGAAAAAATTGCCATTGCAAGACAGCTGGAGAAATGGGGTATTTCAGCCGTTGAAGCCGGTTTTCCGGCGGCGAGTCCTGATTCATTCACAGCAGTGCAGGAGATTGCCAAGGTCTTGAAGAAAACAGCAGTGACTGGTTTGGCCCGCTCTGTCAAGTCTGATATTGATGCTTGTTATGAAGCCCTCAAGGATGCCAAGTATCCACAAGTTCACGTTTTTATTGCTACTAGTCCGATACACCGAAAGTATAAGCTCAATAAGAGCAAGGAAGAGATTTTGGAAGCTATTAAGGAGCATGTTTCTTATGCTCGTTCTAAGTTTGAAGTGGTCGAATTCTCGCCAGAAGATGCGACCAGAACAGATTTGGATTTCCTCCTGCAAGTTGTTCAAACAGCGGTTGATGCAGGTGCTACTTATGTCAATATTCCTGATACGGTAGGATTTACAACGCCAGAGGAATACGGAGCTATCTTCAAATATTTGATTGAGAATGTTAAGACGGATCGCCAGATTATCTATTCGCCTCACTGTCATGATGATCTTGGGATGGCAGTCGCTAATAGCCTTGCTGCTGTTAAGAATGGTGCAGGGCGTGTCGAAGGAACTATCAACGGTATTGGTGAGCGAGCTGGCAATGCTGCTTTGGAAGAAATAGCAGTTGCTCTCAATATTCGCCAAGATTACTACCAAGCAGAAACCAGTATTGTCCTAAATGAGACAATCAATACGTCAGAAATGGTTTCTCGCTTCTCAGGTATTCCAGTTCCTAAAAACAAGGCCGTCGTTGGTGGTAATGCCTTCTCTCACGAATCTGGTATTCACCAAGATGGAGTCCTTAAAAATCCTCTTACCTATGAGATCATCACCCCTGAATTGGTCGGTGTCAAGAGTAACAGTCTTCCGCTTGGAAAATTGTCTGGTCGCCATGCCTTTGTCGAGAAACTGAGAGAATTGGCCCTAGACTTTACAGAGGATGACATCAAGCCACTCTTTGCTAAGTTTAAGGCACTGGCAGACAAGAAACAAGAAATCACAGATGCAGATATTCGTGCTCTGGTAGCTGGAATCATGGTTGAAAATCCAGAAGGCTTCCACTTTGATGATTTACAACTTCAAACCCATGCGGATAATGACATCGAAGCGCTCGTTAGCCTAGCTAATATGGATGGTGAGAAGGTCGAATTTAATGCGACAGGGCAAGGTTCCGTTGAAGCAATCTTTAACGCTATCGACAAGTTCTTTAACCAATCCGTCCGCTTGGTGTCTTACACTATTGACGCTGTGACAGATGGAATTGATGCCCAAGCTCGGGTTTTGGTCACTGTTGAAAACAGAGATACAGAAACCATCTTTAATGCAGCAGGGCTTGATTTCGATGTACTGAAAGCATCTGCTATTGCCTACATCAATGCCAATACCTTTGTTCAAAAAGAGAATGCTGGTGAGATGGGACGCAGTGTTTCCTATCGTGACATGCCTAGTGTGTAAGGGAGAATGCTATGACAAAGAAAATAGTAGCTCTAGCAGGGGACGGAATTGGCCCAGAAATCATGGAGGCTGGTTTAGAGATTCTGGAAGCTCTAGCTGAAAAAACAGGTTTTGACTATGAGATTGATAGACGACCTTTTGGAGGTGCAGGTATCGATGCTGCAGGGCATCCCTTACCTGATGAAACCCTCAAGGTATGTCGTGAAGCATCTGCTATTCTCCTAGCGGCTATCGGTAGTCCTCAGTATGATGGAGCAGCGGTTCGGCCTGAACAAGGCTTGCTAGCTCTCCGTAAGGAACTCAATCTTTACGCTAATATTCGCCCTGTAAAAATCTTTGACAGTCTCAAGCATTTGTCACCACTCAAACCGGAACGAATTGCTGGTGTAGACTTTATCGTGGTGCGTGAGTTGACAGGCGGGATTTACTTTGGAGATCATATCCTTGAAGAGCGCAAAGCGCGTGATATCAACGACTATAGCTATGAGGAAGTGGAGCAGATTATTCGCAAAGCCTTTGAAATTGCAAGAAATCGCAGAAAAATCGTTACTAGTATCGATAAGCAAAATGTGTTGGCGACCTCAAAACTCTGGCGGAAAGTATCTGAGAAGGTCTCACAGAATTTCCCAGATGTAACCTTGGAACACCAGTTAGTGGACTCAGCTGCCATGCTCATGATTACCAATCCTGCCAAGTTTGATGTCATCGTGACAGAAAATCTTTTCGGAGATATTCTCTCGGATGAATCAAGCGTTCTATCTGGCACACTTGGGGTTATGCCATCAGCCAGTCATTCTGAAAATGGACCAAGTCTCTATGAACCTATTCACGGTTCAGCACCTGATATTGCTGGTCAAGGAATTGCCAATCCTATCTCCATGATTTTATCAGTGGCCATGATGCTGAGAGACAGTTTTGGACGTTATGAGGATGCAGAGCGTATCGAGCGTGCTGTTGAGGCAAGTTTGGCAGCTGGTGTTTTAACAAGAGATATAGGGGGACAGGCTTCGACCAAGGAAATGACGGAAGCTATTATTGCAAGGTTATGAAGTTAGACGAAAAAATTACTCTAGTCCTTTTGATTTGGAATGTCATGGTTTTCTTGATTTATGGTATTGACAAATCTAAGGCAAGGAGAAGAGTTTGGCGCATCCCTGAGAAAATCTTACTTATTTTGGCCTTTACTTGTGGTGGTTTTGGTGCCTGGCTAGCAGGAATCATCTTTCACCACAAGACTCGAAAATGGTACTTTAAAATAGTTTGGTTTCTTGGGATGGTGACCACACTAGTAGCCTTATATTTTATTTGGAGGTAATGGATGACAGGAAAATCGATTTTTGATAAATTATGGGATCGTCATGTTATCACAGGAGAAGAGGGGCAGCCCCAACTCATGTATGTGGACCAGCACTATATCCACGAAGTGACCAGTCCTCAGGCCTTTCAAGGACTACGAGACGCAGGTCGTAGATTGAGACGACCAGACTTGACATTTGGAACCTTTGATCACAATGTTCCGACAGTCAATATCTACGATATTCGAGATGTTATTTCCAAGGCGCAAATTGATAAACTTGCTGAAAATGTTGAGGAGTTTGGGATTGAACATGCGGCCCACGGTTCTGAAAAACAGGGGATCGTTCATATGGTTGGTCCAGAGACAGGACGAACCCAACCAGGGAAATTCATCGTTTGCGGAGATAGCCACACAGCAACTCACGGAGCTTTCGGAGCAATCGCCTTTGGAATTGGGACCAGTGAGGTCGAACATGTCTTTGCGACACAGACACTCTGGCAGGTCAAACCCAAGAAAATGCTGGTGGAATTTACAGGTGTTCCTCAAAAGGGAGTTTATTCCAAGGATTACATTTTAGCCTTGATTGCCAAGTACGGCGTTGCTTGCGGCGTTGGCTACGTGGTGGAATATCGTGGACAAGCGATTGATGCACTGAGCATGGAAGAGCGAATGACCATCTGCAATATGTCCATCGAGTTTGGATCTAAGATGGGAATCATGAATCCGGACCAAACCACCTATGATTATCTCAAGGGACGAGAATGTGTTCCAGAAGATTTCGATGAGGCTGTGGCTGATTGGAAAACAATTGTCAGCGATGAGGATGCTGTATACGATAAGGTTATCCAGATGGATGTCTCAGACTTAGCTCCTATGGTAACCTGGGGAACCAATCCTGCTATGGGTGTTGACTTTGACAGTAGTTTCCCAGAAATCAAAGATATGAATGATGAACGAGCCTACAATTATATGGATTTGGAGCCTGGTCAAAAGCCAGCGGATATTGAACTAGGTTATATCTTTATCGGTTCTTGTACTAATGCTCGACTCAGTGATTTGCAGCTGGCTGCGCGATTTGTCAAAGGGAAGAAAATAGCTCCTAATCTAACAGCTATCGTGGTTCCAGGCTCTCGTCCTGTCAAACGAGCTGCTGAGAAGTTGGGTTTGGATAAGGTTTTCATAGATGCTGGCTTTGAGTGGAGAGACCCAGGCTGTTCTATGTGCCTAGGGATGAATCCTGACAAGGTACCTGCTGGTGTTCACTGTGCCTCAACCAGCAATCGAAACTTTGAAGATAGACAAGGATTTGGTGCTAAGACCCACCTCTGCAGTCCAGCCATGGCAGCTGCAGCAGCTATCGCAGGGCGCTTTGTAGATGTTCGGCAAATGCCAGAGGCCCAGTAAGGAGAGGATATGGAGAAATTTACAGTTTATACAGGAACGACCGTTCCTCTCATGAATGATAATATCGATACCGATCAAATCCTACCTAAGCAGTTTCTCAAGTTAATAGATAAGAAAGGCTTTGGTAAGTACCTCATGTATGCTTGGCGTTATCTGGATGATCTCTATACTGAGGATCCTGACTTTGTCTTTAACCGACCTGAATATCGCAAAGCCAGTATTCTCATTTCAGGGGATAACTTCGGCGCAGGGTCTTCGAGGGAACATGCAGCTTGGGCCTTAGCAGACTATGGTTTTAAGGTAGTGATTGCAGGATCTTTCGGTGACATTCATTACAATAATGAACTCAATAATGGCATGTTACCTATTGTTCAGCCCAGAGAGGTTAGAGAGAAACTAGCCCAGCTAAAACCAAGTGACCAGGTAACTGTGGACTTGGAACAACAAAAAATCATCTCACCAGTTGGAGAATTCACTTTTGAAATCGATAGCGAGTGGAAACACAAGCTCTTAAATGGTTTAGATGATATCGGTATCACCTTGCAGTATGAAAATTTGATTGCTGCCTATGAAAAACAACGACCAGCCTACTGGCAGGATTAGAAGAAAAATAGAAAAGGAAATATAGAACTATGACAAAACACATTCAATGGAAGGGAACACTTTCACAAGAAGGCTATGACATTTTAAAAGGTGAGGGCGGATGTATCGTTTGCCCTACTAAAGTTGGTTACATCATCATGACTAGCGATAAGGCTGGTCTTGAACGTAAGTTTGAAGCTAAAGAGCGTAACCGTAACAAACCAGGTGTTGTTCTCTGCGGTAGCATGGATGAGCTTCGTGCTTTAGCACAACTCAACCCAGAAATTGAAGCCTTTTACCAAAAACATTGGGATGAAGATATTCTTCTTGGTTGTATCCTTCCTTGGAAACCAGAAGCCTTTGAAAAACTCAAAGCATACGGTGATGGCCGTGAAGAACTGATGACTGACGTGCGTGGTACTAGCTGTTTTGTTATCAAGTTTGGGAAAGCTGGTGAACAATTGGCTGCCAAACTTTGGGAAGAAGGCAAGATGGTTTATGCCTCATCAGCTAACCCATCTGGAAAAGGAAACCGTGGTAAGGTAGAAGGTATCGGAGAACGTATCGAAGGAGCTGTAGACCTTGTCATCGAAGCAGACGACTATGTGGCATCCATCCAACCTGACAAAACGATTGAAACTCGCTATGAGCAAGGCGTGATGGTGTCTATGGTCGATAAAGACGGCAAACTCATCCCAGAACAAGGAGGAGATCGCTCAACTTCACCAGCTCCAGTTGTTATCCGTAAAGGACTTGACATTGATAAGATCATGATGCACCTGTCAGACACCTTTAACTCATGGGACTACCGTCAGGGCGAGTATTATTAAGGTAAAAAATAAGTCTAGTGTTAAGAGGGAATACCCCACTCTACACTAGACTTTTTCTTTAGAAATTCTTTTCTTTTTCTATAGGATATGATATGCTAGAGATGAACTATATATTAATAGAACTTATTTGTGAAAGTAAATTAAAGGAGTATTCAAATGAACAGTAAACAAAATAATTACTTTTTTGTTGGTACAAGATTTGGTGGTGATGATTATCTTGAATATTTCAGGAAAGAAGGAAAGTGGGAATTAGGATGGCATAACAACGAGGAAAATAAACAGTATCAAAAAATGTTAAAGTTGTTTAATAAAATTAAACCAGGTGACGTTTTATTTGCTAAATCCACATATGTCAAAAAGAAGAATTTACCTTTTGTAAAGAAAGATGATTTAAAGGTTTCTGTGATGAAAATTCGTGGAATGGCGACTGTTAAAGAGGTTTTAGATGATGGGCATACCATTATTGTTGATTGGAAAAAAGAGTATATAGAGAGGGAGTGGTTTTTCTTTACGGGGCAAGAAACAATATGGTTTCCATCAGATATTAAGTATCGAACTAAAGAGACTAACCAGTTAATAAAATTTGCTGCAAGTGATGAAATCATAATTCAAGACTATGACTATTTTTTGAATCATCCTAATTGGAAAAAGTATAAAAAATTAGAAAGTGAAACTATGTTAAGGAATGATTTTTTATTTAATTATAGTGGTATATTAAGAAAATCCAAAAACCTCATCCTCCGTGGTGCACCGGGGACGGGAAAAACTTATCTTGCTAAAGAAATTGCTAAAGAGTTAACGGAAGGTCATGAGGAGCAAATCGGCTTTGTACAGTTTCATCCATCTTATGATTATACGGATTTTGTAGAGGGTTTGAGACCAGTATCAAATGGGGATGGAGCTATTGAGTTTAAATTACAAGATGGTATTTTTAAAGAGTTTTGCCAGAAGGCAAAAGAAGCTCAGAAGACTGGAGGTCAAGATAATTTTGAAGAAACGTGGGCTAAGCTAACGGATGCTATCAATGAAAAGCAAGGACAATATTTCTTCCCTCGTAGTTCGGTTCCAGCCAGTTTAAATAGTCAAGGGAATGTGAAGTTTGATTCTCCTGTTGCTACCAAAGAAAAAGTGTATCTTTTGTACAAGGGTGAGGAGACTAAGTTAAAGTACGAAACTTATCAAAAAATCGTTTTAGATCACATGAAAGAAAGTTATGGCTTATGTGATTATGTGTTTCCAACAATTGATACAGACAAGAAATTCGTCTTCATCATCGATGAAATCAATCGTGGGGAGATTTCTAAGATTTTTGGCGAACTCTTTTTCTCTATCGACCCTGGCTATCGTGGTGAAAAAGGAAGTGTTTCTACCCAATATGCAAATCTACACGAAACTGATGAAAAGTTCTATATCCCCGAAAATGTTTACATCATCGGAACTATGAATGATATTGATCGTTCAGTGGATACCTTTGATTTTGCTATGCGTCGTCGTTTTCGTTTTGTTGAAGTTACTGCCGAGGGTCAAGTTGGCATGTTGGATAAAGAGCTGAATATCCATGCAGAAGAAGCAAAAATTCGTCTAAGAAACTTGAACGCTGCTATCGAAAATGTTCAGGAATTAAACAGTCATTATCATATTGGACCAAGTTATTTTCTTAAGTTGAAGGATGTAGATTTTGACTATGAATTACTCTGGTCTGATTATATTAAGCCTCTCCTAGAAGACTACTTGCGAGGTTCTTATGATGAGGTTGAAACTTTGGAAACTTTGAAAAAAGCATTTGAACTGACAAATAATGAGCAAAAAGATCAGGCAGTAGCTGATGACAATGAAGGCGATGAAAACGATGATGCGGATTACTGATAATCAACACAAGATTATTAAAGAAAAATTTGTTGAAGAATATCCTAAACTAAGCAATCTTCTTTTAGACAGAACCTTGGAAAGTCTATCCCAAGATGAACGTATTTTCATTTTTCCAAATGATTTGACTCATACTACTGATTTGGATAAGGACCAAAAGATTTTTGAAACAGTTAATCAGAAAATCAAGACAGGAAATGTAATTGGTTTTCTAGGCTATGGTCAGGAGAGATTAACCATTTCTTCTCGCTTTTCAAACGAAAGTAATGACTGTTTTTTACATTATCTTTTGCAAAAGGTTCTTCATATCAATCTGACTAGTTTAGATGTTGCTTTGTCGCGTGAAGAGAGACTTTATCAACTTTTGATGTATCTCTTCCCTAAGTATCTACAAGCTGCAATTCGAAAAGGTCTTTATAAGGAATACCAGCGATTTTCTCATAACGACAGTCATGTTAAGGGAGTGATTGATGTAAGAAACCATCTCAAGAAAAATCTTCCTTTCACGGGAAATATTGCCTACACAACAAGAGAGTTCACCTATGATAATCCTCTCATGCAGCTAATCCGTCACACTATTGAATACATTAAGAATCAGAAAAGAATTGGGCAAGGGGTTCTTGATAATCTCTTGACTAGTCGTGAAAATGTAGCAGAAATCGTGCGGGTAACTCCTTCTTATAAACTAGCTGATCGTGCTAAGATTATTCGGGGAAATCAATCTAAACCTATACGTCATGCATACTTTAACGAGTACAGAAAACTACAAGCACTTTGTCTGATGATCCTAAACCAAGAAAAGCACGGTTTAGGCTATCAAGATCAAAAAATTCATGGTATTCTTTTTGATGTTGCCTGGTTTTGGGAAGAGTATGTTCATACTTTGTTGCCAAAAGATTTCATCCATCCACGAAATAAGGATAAGACGGATGGGATTTCAGTGTTTTCTATTCGAGAACGAAAAGTTTATCCAGATTTCTATAATAGAGATTTAAAAATTGTGTTAGACGCTAAATATAAAAAGATTGAAGATACTGAAAAAGGAATAAACCGTGAGGACTTGTTCCAACTGATTTCCTATTCTTATATTTTAAAAGCTGAGAAGGCTGGTCTTGTTTTTCCGAGCGAGGACAAGGTTGTTGATAATGAGATAGGAAAGCTAGCAGGGTACGGAGCCTTATTAAAGAAATGGTCTATTCAAATTCCTCAGAACTCTTCATCCTATCGTGAATTTTGTGAAATGATGGAAAACTCAGAAGAAATTTTTAAAAGGAATATTACTAAAGAACTGGGGAGAAAATAATCTCTCCTTTTCTTTTGTTGTTTATCCAATAAAAACCGAACTTTATATTTTAATTTATAAAATTATTTGACAAAAACTGTACTTTGATTTATAATGAATTAAGGAAACGTCGGAAAAGACGTAGTGGTGCGAGAGCATAGGTAGGTCATTACAAAAGAAACGAGACATCGATATGTTAAATGAATTTCCAATTTTTGATTACGAAGATATTCAATTGATTCCAAATAAATGTGTGATTAAAAGCCGTGCAGAAGCGGATACAAGTGTCACTCTAGGAAATCACACCTTTAAACTACCTGTTGTGCCAGCTAATATGCAGACGATTTTGGATGAAAATGTAGCAGAGCAACTGGCTAAAGGTGGTTACTTCTACATTATGCATCGTTTTGATGAGGCAGGACGCATTCCTTTTATTAAACGAATGCATGAGCAAGGACTTATTGCTTCTATCTCTGTCGGCGTTAAGGACTATGAGTATGATTTTGTTAGCCAGCTCAAGGATGATGCTCCAGAATACATCACGATAGACATTGCTCATGGTCATGCAGATAGCGTGATTTCTATGATTCAACACATCAAGAAAGAATTGCCAGATACTTTTGTTATTGCTGGAAATGTGGGAACACCAGAAGCGGTGCGTGAATTGGAAAATGCTGGTGCGGATGCCACTAAGGTCGGAATTGGTCCTGGTAAGGTTTGTATCACCAAGGTCAAGACAGGTTTTGGTACAGGTGGTTGGCAGTTGGCTGCTCTCCGTTGGTGTGCCAAGGCTGCCCGTAAACCGATTATCGCTGATGGAGGAATTCGTACTCACGGCGATATTGCCAAGTCTATCCGCTTCGGTGCTAACATGGTCATGATTGGTTCCCTCTTTGCAGGACACATCGAAAGTCCAGGGAAAACGATTGAAGTCGATGGTGAACAATTCAAAGAATACTATGGTTCAGCTTCCCAATACCAAAAAGGTGCTTACAAAAATGTGGAAGGCAAACGTATCTTGCTTCCTGCTAAAGGTCATCTGCAAGACACTTTAACTGAGATGGAACAAGACCTTCAAAGTGCTATTTCTTATGCAGGTGGACGTCAGGTTGCTGACCTTAAACACGTTGATTATGTTATCGTGAAAAACTCGATCTGGAATGGGGATACTTCCCACTAAGACGGGCTATCTCACTAGAAAAAACTTGTTATTAGAGCAAATTTCTGTTATAATAAAACAAGTTTCCACCCTTAGTGTAATGGATATCACGTAAGATTCCGGTTCTTGAGATGGGGGTTCGATTCCCTCAGGGTGGATGTAAACATCCTAAAAAGCCTTTAATAGGGCTTTTTGTTTATCCTGCCTCAAATTTGCCCCTAATACTCTTCGAAAATCTCTTCAAACCACGTCAACGTCGCCTTACCGTACTCAAGTACAGCCTGCGGCTAGCTTCCTAGTTTGCTCTTTGATTTTCATTGCGCATTATCTCCATCCTTTATACTGATTTACAAAATAGTCCGGAACACTTCTCATACGCAAGACTTTCTTTTACAAACAAAGGAAAAAGCGT
>NZ_VMNC01000082.1:0-19265 GCF_013277505.1 Streptococcus sp. k-378
AAGTGATAAAGTCGGGAGATCTTCCCATAATCAAACGCATAGTATCAAGGTTTTTCAAGGCCTGATATTATGCGTTTTTTGATTTTCATTGAGTATTATGGTATAATGGCAGTGTTGAAAGTGAAATATTTACATTTTTTATATTTTACTGATATTTTATTAATATTAAGCAATTCATTTTTTTATGATTAGAAATCAATGTGGTAGTTTATAATCAAGCAGAGGAAAAGTTCTAAAATTTTAGTCAAGAAAGGGTTTAGTATTTTGTCAAGGGAAAATAGTAGAACTCTCTATTTTGTAAAAAATAGCTAGAAAGAAAGTTGGTAAAATGAAAGATATTTTTAATAAACGTCAATGTTTTTCGATTCGAAAGTTTTCTGTTGGAGTGGCTTCTGTATTAATAGGCATTGCTTTGTTTACACCATCCCAGGGAGTACTTGCTTCTACGGAAAATTCTCCATCTTCTGTGGATAAAAGAGAAGAAGTTCAACCTATGCTAGATAATCAAAATAATCCTTCTTCTGAGTTAGATACCAGAGATGTTCCAATAGGATCTACAAGGACTACAGAACCCGTCAGATCTGGGAATAAGGAAAATAATAGCTTGACCACAAGGGATTTCGTGGCGGGTGAAGACAGATCAAGCACTCCAGCGGTGAGAGCAGCATCAAATCCTTCCGAGGTTAAAAAGTATGAATTAACTGATGAGTATGCTAAGCAAATAAAAGCAGGAGTAATCGGTTCAGAAGGTAATAAGCTTGATAGTTTATTGTTAAACGGCTCTAAGTTAAGTCCAGAAGCCTATACAGATGATGATTACTTGAAGGATAAAGAAGAACTTTATATTTATGAAAAAGGTGGGAAAAAGTATGTAGGTTATAATAGTCATCCCTTATTAGAAGATACTGATGGTGATGGTATTATTGACAGTAAAGAAAAGCCAGATGAAAAATTAAAATGGAATGTAAGTGAGCGCGATATGATTATGTTCATGGAATTATCCTACCGTGATGATAATTATATTGATAGAGTGCTGGATCATAAGAGACCCTTAACAGAGTCAGAGTTATATAAAAAGAATGGTGACAGTAAACCACGTTATGAGTATATGATGATGAATAAGGAATTGGGGCCTTATTGGGAAAGGAAGAAAAGTTACCATACCTCCAGTGGACTAGATGCTGTCTTGTATGAAACGAAGAGTGATTTCTTATATTTACCAAATGGAACTGCACAAGTATTAGCCTTTCGTGGAACAAGTGATGTGAAAGATATAGGAGCTGATATAACACTTGGATTAGGAAGCAATCCTCAACAAGGGATAGATGCAGAAAATATTATGCATGAACTAGCTAAAGATAAGAGTATTACTAATCTTTATTTGACAGGTCATTCTTTAGGAGGATATTTAGTACAACGGGCAATGGTTGAAGCTTATCAGTTGGCATATTCTGACAGCAGAGTCATGTCTCCTAAAGAACAGTTGGCTTATAGAAACGTTTATAATAATGTATTAAAAAAAGGCACAACCTTTAATGCTCCAAAAGTTGTGACCAATTTGCTTTCCAGTCGTGAATTTTGGCAAAAAGGTTTAGATAGCAAAAAAATAGCCAAGTCTGGTAAAATGACTCATTATATTGTTGATAATGATTTGGCGATAAGAAAAGGCGTCAGCAATGATAGTGATGTTGTTATAAATGTTGGACGAACCAGTGGAGGTCACAGTTCACGTTCTTATTTTGAAGCTGATATGATTAATAGACGATCAGAGTTTATATCTGGGAAACGAATTTCCTTAGATGGGACAGGTTATCAAGATAAAAACATTGCAACAGTTAAATCTGTAGAAAAAGTTGGAGAAACTGTTGTATATAGTAAACGCGGAGATGACATCATTAAGTCAATAACTGTGAGTATGAAAGATCTCGATACAGGACAGATTACTAACAATACAATTGATGAAGTGTTTAAGAAAGATGGAGCCAAATCTACAGTTGTCGTTACCCAACTTGAGCCAAGTGTACGTTATGAAAAAGATGCCACAAGAGCTAAAGGTGAAGCTAATGTAACAACAACTGGTACTTCAGGTACTAGTACAGTAACCACAACTTATAGTGTAGATCCTAACACTGGAGATCTGATTGAACATGTAGGACAACCAGTAGTTAAGCAACCGGCAATAGAAACAGTTGTCAAAGTCGCAGCCAAGGATGAAGTAGAATACATTAAAAAAGGAGACGACGTTGTTAAGAAGACAACAAGTTACACAGTAAACTCAAAAACCGGCAGTCTTACTTCGACTGAGAAGGAAGAAGTAGTCAATAAAGGTGGCGCGAAGGATTTGGTTGAGTATAATTCAGTTGAACCCAAACCAGTTTATTTAAAAGATGAGAACAGTCCAAAAGGTACTGATACCGTTCAATTTCCAGGGAAATCAGGAAAAACTAAAGTCACCACAACCTATAGCGTAAATCCAGTAAATGGAACTCTAACTCCATCAAAAGGGGAACCAGAAGTCGTAACTCTACCAATAGCTAGAGTTGTAAAAGTAGGAGCTAAGGATAAAGTAGACGTAGAAACAATCCCATCTCCAGTAAAATACGAAAAAGATGCTAGTCGAGAAAAAGGCCAAGCCAATATTACTGTTCCAGGAAAAGACGGAAGTAAGACAACTACCACGACTTACACAGTAAATCCAGACAATGGGGAAGTTACTCCAAATGAAGGAAATCCAGTAATAGTAAATCCAACAGAAACAATCGTTAAAGTCGCGGCTAAGGATCAAGTAGTAGAAACGCCAATTGAGCCCACAGTGGTTTATGAAAGAGATGACACTCGTGACTTTGGTACACCAGACAAGCCTAGAAAAGGAGCAAAAGGAAAATCTGTAACGACTACAAGGTATGACGTTAATCCAAATAATGGAACAGTCACAGAACAGGTTGGTAAGCCAGTGGTCACCCCAGCTGGTAAAACAATAGTTAAGGTTGGAGCTAAAACTAAGGTTGAGAGTAGCAAGGATGACCAAGGTCGTGAAGTTATCAACACTACAACTTATGAAGTTGATCCAAAAACAGGTAAGGTAACTTCTACAACAGTAACTACTTACGGGACAAGGAAAGAACTAACGATTGAGAAGATGGTAGTACCATCTCCAGTAGTTTACGAAAAAGATGATACGAAAGAAAAAGGTACAGTCCCAACTACTGTTAAAGGTGAAGATGGTGAAGACACTATCACAACAACTTACACTGTGGACACTAATACTGGAAAGATTACAGCAAGTGAAGGTAAACCAGTTCGTACGAAAGAACCAACGAATACAGTCGTCAAAGTCGCAGCGAAGGACAAAGTAGAAAAAACAGAAATCTCATCACCTAAGAAATATGTGAAAGATGATACACGCGACAAAAATCAACCAAATGTGGAAGAAGCAGGCCAAGCAGGTTCAAGTACTATCACAACAACATATAGTGTTGATTCTACTACAGGCGCTATTACAGAAACAGTAGAAAAACCAGTAGTAGTAAATCCAACAGCAACAATAGTCAAAGTCGCAGCCAAGGACAAAATAGTAGAAACACCAATTGAACCTGAAGTTGAATATGTTAGAGATGGTGAACGAGAAGTTGACACACCTAATGAACGTATTGAAGGAGCTAAAGGTAAAACAGTTACTACAACCACTTACGATGTAGATTCAAAGGACGGTCATATCACAGAACACGTTGGCACCCCAGTCGTCACCCCAGCAGGTAAGACAATCGTTAAAGTAGGAGCTAAAACTAAGGTTGAACAATCTAAAGATTCTGAAGGTCGCGATGTGATTGAGACCACTACCTATGAAGTTGATCCAGAAACAGGTAAGGTAACTCCAACAACCGTGCTAACTTATGGGAAAACGAAAGAACCAACGAATACAGTCGTCAAAGTCGCAGCCAAGGACAAAGTAGTAGAAACCCCGATTGAACCTGAAGTTGGATATGTTAGAGATGGTGAACGAGAAGTTGACACACCTAATGAACGTATTGAAGGAGCTAAAGGTAAAACAGTTACTACAACCACTTATGATGTAGACTCAAAGGACGGTCATATCACAGAACACATTGCTAATAATGTAACAACACCAGCTAAGGTAACAGTCTCTACGGAACAGCCAAGTAAATCACATAATGTATTGCCAAATACAGGAACAGAATCAAATGCGACTCTTGCTTCTCTAGGACTTCTTGGTATGCTAAGTGGACTCGGATTTGCGTTTAGAAAGAAAAAAGAAGACTAAAATAAAAGTTTAGTCAAGCTGATATACATTCTTCTGTATTATAAAGATAAACTAGATTGGTTCTAGGAATCGTGTTCGTCATAAAATACAAAGAATGTTTAGATAAAGAAAGCGAACAATGCTAGGATTTTGTTAAACGGAATTCTAAGTATTGTTCGCTTTTGTGGTATAATAAGTACTATGCAGAAAAAACCAACGTCAGCCTATGTGCACATTCCATTTTGTACCCAGATTTGTTATTATTGTGACTTTTCAAAAGTTTTTATCAAGAATCAGCCAGTCGATAGCTATTTGGAGCATCTGCTGGAAGAATTTCGTTCTTATGATATTCAAAAGTTGCGAACCCTCTATATCGGTGGTGGGACACCAACAGCTTTGTCAGCTCCACAACTGGAGGTATTGCTGGATGGCTTGACTAAAAACTTGGACTTGTCAGTCTTGGAAGAGTTGACCATTGAAGCCAATCCAGGAGATTTGGATGCGGATAAGATAGCTGTTTTGAAAAATTCGGCTGTCAATCGTGTTTCGCTAGGTGTCCAGACCTTTGATGATAAGATGTTGAAAAAGATTGGGCGCAGTCATTTGGAGAAGGATATTTATGAAAATATCGATCGCCTGAAACTGGCTGGTTTTGACAACATCTCCATTGATTTGATTTATGCGCTGCCTGGTCAGACCATGGAGCAAGTAAAGGAAAATGTGGCTAAAGCCATTGGACTGGATATTCCCCACATGAGTTTGTATAGTTTGATTTTAGAAAACCATACGGTCTTTATGAACCGGATGCGACGTGGGAAATTGCCTCTGCCTAAGGAGGAACTAGAAGCGGAGATGTTTGAGTACATCATTGCAGAGCTGGAGCGAGCGGGTTTTGAGCATTATGAGATTTCTAATTTCTCCAAACCCGGCTTTGAAAGTCGTCATAATCTCATGTACTGGGATAATGCTGAATACTATGGCATCGGTGCTGGGGCCTCTGGTTATGTCAATGGTATTCGCTATAAAAACCATGGTCCCATTCGCCATTATCTCAGTGCAGTTGAGGAAGGCAATGCTCGTATTACAGAAGAGCACCTGAGCCAAAAAGAGCAAATGGAAGAAGAAATGTTCCTGGGACTCCGCAAGAAATCAGGGGTCTCCATGGCGCGATTTGAGGAAAAATTTGGATGCTCTTTTGATGGACTTTATGGAGAAATTGTCAGAGACTTGGTTCAACAGGGTCTCATGCAAATAGAGGGTGACCGAGTTCGCATGACAAAAAGAGGTCTCTTCTTAGGAGACACCGTAGCAGAACGATTTATTTTGGAGTAGGATGATGGGCTTAACTTATCAAATGAAAATGAAAATTCCTTTTGATATGGCTGACATGAACGGTCATATCAAACTTCCAGATGTGATTTTGCTGTCCCTACAAGTTTCAGGGATGCAGTCGATTGAACTGGATGTTAGTGATAAGGCCATTTTGGAAAACTATAATCTGGTCTGGATTATCACAGATTATGATATTGAGGTGGCTCGTTTGCCTCGTTTTGCGGAAGAAATCACCATCGAAACGGAAGCTTTGAGCTACAATCGACTCTTTTGTTACCGTCGCTTTACCATTTATGATGAAGCAGGTCAGGAACTCATCCACATGATGGCGACCTTTGTTCTCATGGACCGCGACAGTCGAAAAGTCCATGCTGTCGAACCTGAAATTGTGGCTCCGTATCAGTCTGATTTTGATAAAAAGCTTATCCGTGGGCCAAAGTATGAGTCCTTGAACGAGCCAATCAGCAAGGATTACCATGTTCGTTTTTACGACTTGGATATGAATGGCCATGTCAATAACAGTAAGTATCTGGACTGGATTTTTGAGGTCATGGGAGCGGATTTTTTGACCCAATATATTCCCAAGAGAATCAACCTCAAGTATGTCAAGGAAGTTCGACCAGGTGGGGTGATTACATCAGCTGTTGAAAGGACTGGACTGGAAAGCAAGCATGAGATCACAAGCGACGGTGCTACCAATGCCCAAGCTATCATCACTTGGAAAGAAATAAAAAAGGATTAGGGAGAAATAGATGAAATACAAAGGCTATTTAATTGATTTAGACGGAACCATTTATAAGGGGAAAGACAGAATCCCAGCAGGGGAGGCTTTTGTCCATGAATTGCAAAAGCGGGACATCCCCTATCTTTTTGTGACCAACAATACAACTCGCACTCCTGAGAGTGTTCAGGAAATGTTGGCCCAGAATTTTAATATCGATACGCCCCTGTCGACTGTCTACACAGCGACTTTGGCAACTATCGACTATATGAACGACTTGGGTCTTGAAAAGACCGTCTATGTCATCGGAGAATCAGGGCTCAAGGAAGCCATCAAGGCGGCTGGCTATGTGGAAGACAAGGAAAATCCTGCCTATGTGGTAGTAGGTCTGGATTGGCAAGTTGACTATGAAAAATTTGCGACAGCAACTCTAGCTATCCAAAAGGGTGCCCATTTTATCGGAACCAATCCTGACCTCAATATCCCGACAGAGCGTGGTCTTTTGCCTGGTGCTGGTTCGCTGATTACGCTGCTTGACGTAGCGACACGAGTGAAGCCGGTTTATATCGGAAAACCAAATGCCATCATTATGGACAAGGCGGTTGAGCATTTAGGTTTGGAACGTGAAGAGTTAATCATGGTCGGGGACAACTATCTGACGGATATTCGAGCTGGGATTGATAATGGCATTCCAACGCTCTTGGTGACGACAGGTTTTACCAAGGCAGAAGAAGTAGCTGGCCTACCAATCGCACCGACACATGTGGTTTCTAGCCTTGCGGAGTGGGATTTTGATGAAAACTAAACTGACCTTTTGGGGCTCTATGCTCTTTCTCCTCTCTCTTTCTATCCTTCTGACCATTTATTTGGCTTGGATTTTCTATCCTATGGAGATTGAGTGGCTGAACTTAACGAATCGAGTCTATCTAAAACCAGAAATCATTCAATACAATTTTCATATTTTGATGAATTATCTGACCAATCCATTTAGTCAGGTCCTAGAGATGCCAGATTTTCGTTCGTCAGCAGCTGGTCTGCACCACTTTGCAGTGGTCAAGAATCTCTTTCATTTGGTTCAGCTAGTAGCTCTAGTGACACTGCCAAGTTTCTATGTCTTTGTCAATAGGATTGTGAAAAAGGGCTTTTTGTCTTTATTCAGTAAGGGACTCTTGACTCTAGTAGTCTTGCCTGTGCTGATTGGACTTGGGGGAGTTTTGATTGGTTTTGACCAATTCTTTACCCTTTTCCATCAAATTCTCTTTGTGGGAGATGATACCTGGCTTTTTGACCCAGCCAAGGATCCAGTGATTCTGATTTTGCCAGAGACCTTCTTCCTTCATGCCTTCCTCCTCTTTTTTGCCCTCTATGAGAGCTTCTTTGGCTATCTGTATCTGAAAAGTCGTAGGAAGTGAACCGAAAGCTGTTTTTAATTTGTATATATAAAAATACATATCGTTTAAAACCATCGTTAAGAGTGAATTAACCAAATCCAATTGTGTCAATCGTTCGCGAACAGTCTATTTTTCTTGAAAAAATAGGCTTTTTTTCTAAAAATCTCTAGTCAAGCGCTTTATTTTTTTGTATAATAGAAGTAGCAAAGTATAGATAAGAAGAGAAAAGCATGATTACACTATTTCTATCACCGAGCTGTACATCATGTCGTAAGGCTAAGGCCTGGTTAGAAAAACATAAGGTTCCCTTTGTGGAACACAATATTATGACCAGTCCTTTAACAAGAAAAGAATTGCAACACATCCTTTCCTTGACCGAAAATGGTACTGATGACATCATTTCAACTCGTTCAAAAATTTTTCAAAAATTGAATATTGATGTAGAGAGTATTTCGGTATCGGAATTGCTTCATTTGATTGAGCAGTATCCTAGTCTTTTGCGTCGTCCAATTATTATTGATGCCAAGCGTATGCAAATCGGTTTTAATGAAGATGAGATTCGTGCTTTTCTCCCTCGTAGTTATCGTAAGCAAGAACTAAAAGAAGCAAGAATGAGAGCTGGTATTAGTTAATGAACAAACAGTATAGTTACCCACTAGATTTGTCGTGGAGCACTGAAGAACTTGCTTCAGTGCTTTCTTTTTTTAATGATGTTGAAGCTGCCTATGAAGGCAAAGTAGAGGCTAAAAAGTTACTGGACTCCTATAAGGGATTCAAAGCGGTCGTGCCAAGCAAGAGCGAAGAGAAACGTTTGGGACGAGAATTTGAAACAGTGAGTGGTTATTCGCTTTACCGAGCAGTTCAGGCTGCCAAGGAAAAAGGGGAAGGAAAGATTTCTCTTGGAAAGTAAATTTGAATTTGCTAAAGAGCTAATTAAGAAAGCAGGACAGTACATCCTTGACCACATGCAGGAAGACTTGCGCGTTGAGACCAAGTCCTCTCCAACAGATTTGGTGACCAGACTGGACAAGGAAGTTCAGGAACTCTTGGTGGGTGAAATTCTATCCTGTTATCCTGAGGATAAGATTTGTGCTGAAGAAGGGTGTCTGCGAGCTTCAGTTCAAGAGGGCAAGGTTTGGGTTATTGATCCCATTGATGGTACCAATAACTTTGTCGCCCAGCAGGAAGATTTTGCTGTCATGATGGCTTATTTTGAAAATGGTCAGGGACAGTTTGGACTGATTTATGATGTGGTCAAAGAGGATTGTTATCACGGTGGTGGAGCCTTTCCGGTTTGTCGAAATGATAAGCCCCTAGCTCCCTTTAAAGCAAAACCACTTGGAGATTTTCTCATTGCAGGGAATAGTGGTATGCTGGAAATCAATGAATGGGGATTGGCTGATTTGAGTCGAGCGGTTCTTGGTGTTCGTGTCTATGGAAGTGCGGCCATTAGTTTTGCCAAGATTTTGTCAGGGCGTTTGTTGACCTATCTCACTTATCTGCAACCATGGGATTATGCCGCAGCTAGTATTTTAGGGGAAAGTCTGGGCTATCGGGTTGTGACCCTTTTTGGTGAAGCTCCTGATTTTCAAACCAGACAGCTGGTCATGATGGTGCCTCTTGAGATGCAGGAGGAAATTCAGTCCTATATTTACGAAAGGAAAAGAACTTAAATGCAATTTCCAGAAGGATTTGTTGAAAAATATAAAGAAATACTAGGAGATGAGGCAAGAGATTTTCTTGCCTCTTTTGAGGAGGAAGCGGTTTCGGCCTTTCGGGTCAATCCCTTAAAAGAAGAGCAACTTTCCTTTTCTGATGCCATTACTCAAACCCCTTGGGGCCACTATGGGAAGGTTTCAGGGAAATCGCCTGAGCATGCTACAGGTTTAGTTTATTCGCAAGAACCTGCTGCTCAAATGGTGGCTCAAGTAGCCCAACCCAGTCCTGGTATGAAGGTCTTGGACTTGGCTGCTGCACCGGGGGGCAAATCAACTCAACTGGCAGCCTATCTAGCAGGGGAGGGGCTACTTGTTTCCAATGAAATTTCAAGCAAACGGGCTAAGATTTTAGTAGAAAATATGGAGCGATTTGGAGCGACAAATGTCGTGGTGACCAATGAATCTGCTGATCGTTTGGCCAAGGTCTTTAAAGGCTATTTTGACCTTATTGTCCTTGATGCCCCTTGCTCAGGGGAAGGGATGTTCCGTAAGCAACCAGATGCTATGGACTATTGGAGCTTAGATTATCCGAGTCAATGTGCAAGTTTGCAAAGAGAAATTCTAGCGGATGCAGTGACCATGTTAGCTGAAGGTGGTCGTCTGGTTTATTCGACCTGTACCTGGGCACCCGAGGAAAACGAAGAGATTGTCAAGTGGTTGCTGGAAGAGTATGATTTTGACTTGTTGCCAGTAGAGCATATCAATGGAATGGTAGCTGGTATTGACCTGCCAGAAACGGCTCGGATGTACCCCCATCAGTTTAAGGGAGAGGGTCAGTTTGTAGCCCATCTACAGTGTAAGGGTAACAATCCAACTCCTAAATGTAAGGCAAGTAAGAGCAATCTTGGTCGAGAACAAGTTGCCTTGTGGCAAGAATTTGCCCAAAACCATTTGAAGGTCAATCTACCGGGAATCTTGCAGACTTTTGGGGACCAACTCTATCTCTTACCAGAACTTTTGCCAGATTTAGGGAAGCTCAAGATTGCTCGCAATGGACTGCATCTGGGCACTTTTAAGAAGAAACGCTTTGAGCCCAGTTTCGCTCTTGGTCTAGCCTTGAAACCGAGTCAGGTCGAACAGTCGGTTGAAATTGGCCAAGAAGCGTTTGTCAAGTATGTGGCTGGAGAAACTGTTCAGCTGGCAGAAAGTCTGCCAAATGGTTGGTACCAAGTTTTGGTTAAAGGCAATGGCTTGGGCTTTGCAAAGGTTACTGGAAATGTTTTGAAAAATTATTTTCCAAAAGGCCTCAGATTCAAGTGAAAATGCTAGTCAAATATCTTATTCTATGTTATAGTGAAAGTATGGATTTTTTTAGTAGGATGATTCTTGATATCTTGATTGCCATCACATGTAGTTTTACTACTCAATGAAAATCAAAGAGCAAACTAGGAAGCTAGCCATAGATAGCTCAAAATACTGTTTTGAGGTTGCAAATAGGACTGACGGAGTCAGTTACAAAGCATTGCTTTAAAGTTGTAGATAGGACTGACCAAATAGGTACATACCTATAACAAGGCAAGGCTGACCTGGTTTGAAGAGATTTTCAAAGAGTACAAGAAGTTTAGTTATTAGCGTTCTTACCGCTTGTAAACTAGATTTCCCATAAAATAGAATCTTTTCCTTTTAGTTGTAAACTAGTCTGGGAGAGTAGAGAGGTTTGAGATACCTTTCTAGCTTTTGGATTATCATCTAAGGAGAGTAACCTTTTCCTTGCATTAAAAAGGGGAAAAAGAGACACGAAATGACTATAATGGGTGACAATGGGGGAAGGGATAGACAAGAGATTTTATCCACATATGAAAAAAGGAGGTTAGAAAAGAGTAATATAGCCTATATTATATAAATAATCAATTGCGCAGAAATTTGGTAAGAATTCATGCGTCAACTCATAAAGAACTACTTAAAAAATTCACAGTATTCATAATTATTTTCGAGGAGAAAAACAGTGAAAAAAAGAAAAAAGCTTGCTCTGTCTCTTATCGCTTTTTGGCTGACGGCTTGTTTAGTAGGCTGTGCTAGCTGGATTGATCGTGGAGAATCCATAACGGCTGTTGGCTCAACTGCCTTGCAACCCTTGGTTGAAGTAGCGGCAGATGAATTTGGCACGATCCATGTTGGAAAAACGGTCAATGTCCAAGGGGGAGGTTCTGGTACAGGCTTGTCCCAGGTTCAGTCTGGGGCAGTTGATATAGGAAACTCAGATGTATTTGCTGAGGAAAAAGACGGAATTGATGCTTCTGCTCTTGTTGACCACAAGGTCGCGGTAGCTGGCTTGGCTCTGATTGTCAATAAGGAGGTTGATGTTGATAACCTAACGACAGAGCAACTTCGTCAAATCTTCATAGGTGAGGTAACCAATTGGAAAGAGGTTGGTGGTAAGGACTTACCCATCTCTGTTATCAATCGGGCAGCCGGCTCTGGCTCTCGTGCTACCTTTGATACTGTCATTATGGAAGGTCAGTCGGCCATGCAAAGTCAGGAGCAGGATTCAAATGGAGCGGTAAAATCAATCGTATCAAAAAGTCCAGGAGCTATCTCTTATTTATCTCTTACCTATATAGATGATTCGGTCAAAAGCATGAAGTTGAATGGCTATGACTTAAGTCCAGAAAATATAAGTAGCAATAATTGGCCCTTGTGGTCTTATGAGCATATGTATACATTGGGGCAGCCCAATGAGTTGGCTGCAGAATTTCTCAATTTTGTTCTCTCGGATGAGACCCAAGAAGGGATTGTCAAAGGATTGAAGTATATTCCGATTAAGGAAATGAAGGTTGAAAAAGATGCTGCCGGAACTGTGACAGTGTTGGAAGGGAGACAATAATGAATCAAGAAGAATTAGCTAAGAAAATGTTGCTTCCATCAAAGAATTCTCGTCTGGAGAAATTAGGAAAAGGTTTGACCTTTGCCTGTCTTTCTTTGATAGTCATCCTTGTGGCCATGATTTTGGTTTTCGTAGCGCAAAAAGGCTTGTCGACCTTCTTTGTCAATGGTGTGAATATCTTTGACTTTCTTTTGGGAGGAACTTGGAATCCTTCTAGTAAAGAATTTGGTGCCCTTCCTATGATTTTGGGTTCCTTTATCGTTACCATTCTCTCAGCCCTTATCGCAACACCCTTTGCTATTGGTGCAGCAGTTTTTATGACCGAAGTATCACCAAAAGGGGCGAAGATTTTGCAACCAGCTATTGAACTCCTGGTTGGGATTCCTTCAGTAGTGTACGGATTTATTGGCTTGCAAGTCGTCGTTCCCTTTGTTCGCAGTGTCTTTGGTGGGACTGGTTTTGGGATTTTGTCAGGGATTTCCGTCCTCTTTGTCATGATTTTGCCGACCGTAACCTTTATGACAACGGATAGCTTGCGTGCGGTTCCTCGTTATTATCGTGAGGCCAGTTTCGCTATGGGAGCCACTCGCTGGCAGACTATCTGGCGTGTGATCTTGAAGGCGGCCCGTTCTGGTATTTTCACTGCAGTGGTCTTTGGGATGGCGCGTGCCTTTGGTGAGGCTCTAGCTATCCAGATGGTTGTCGGAAACTCAGCTGTTATCCCAACTTCCTTGACCACACCAGCTGCAACTTTAACTTCTATATTAACTATGGGAATTGGGAACACTGTCATGGGAACTGTAAATAATAATGTTCTCTGGTCACTGGCCTTGGTACTGCTCTTGATGAGTTTAGTTTTTAACAGTGTGATTAAATTGATTACGAAAGAAAGAGGAAAGAAAAATTATGCGCGCTAAGAAATTAGATAAACTTGCAACAGCTGTCCTCTATACGATTGCTAGCATCATTGTGACAATCTTGGCTTCCTTGATTCTCTATATCTTGGTTCGGGGCTTGCCCCATATCTCTTGGTCTTTCTTGACTGGAAGGTCTTCTGCTTTTCAAGCAGGTGGTGGGATTGGCATTCAGCTTTACAATTCCTTTTTCCTATTGGTCATTACTTTGATTATTTCTGTACCTCTTTCTATGGGAGCTGGGATTTACTTGGCTGAGTATGCTAAAAAAGGTCCTGTTACCAACTTTGTGCGGACTTGTATTGAAATCTTGTCCTCTTTACCATCAGTGGTGGTGGGGCTCTTTGGTTACTTGATCTTTGTAGTCCAGTTTGAGTATGGATTTTCAATCATTTCAGGTGCCTTGGCCTTGACAGTCTTTAACTTGCCTCAGATGACGCGTAATGTAGAGGATAGTTTGAAACATGTTCACCATACCCAACGTGAGGCTGGTCTGGCTCTTGGGATTTCTCGTTGGGAGACAGTGGTTCATGTTGTTATTCCAGAAGCGCTTCCAGGTATTGTAACGGGTGTCGTCTTGGCATCTGGTCGTATCTTTGGCGAAGCTGCAGCTCTGATTTATACAGCAGGGCAATCGGCGCCAGCTCTTGACTGGTCTAACTGGAATATCCTCAGTGTGACTAGCCCCATCTCTATCTTCCGTCAAGCAGAAACCTTGGCTGTCCATATCTGGAAAGTCAATAGTGAAGGCACTATTCCAGATGGAACTATTGTATCAGCAGGTTCTGCCGCTGTGCTCCTAATCTTTATCCTGATTTTTAACTTTGGAGCTCGTAAGTTCGGAAACTATCTACACAAGAAATTAACCGCTGTCTAAAGGAGAAGCCATGTCAACATATAACTGGGATGAGAAGCATATCCTTACCTTTCCTGAAGAAAAAGTAGCCCTTTCTACTAAGGATGTCCATGTTTACTATGGTAAAAATGAATCCATTAAGGGGATTGATATGCAATTTGAAAGAAATAAAATTACAGCTTTGATTGGTCCGTCGGGATCGGGGAAATCTACCTACTTACGCAGTCTCAATCGCATGAATGATACTATTGATATTGCTAAAGTAACTGGGCAGATTCTCTATCGTGGAATTGATGTCAACCGTCCAGAAATCAACGTTTATGAAATGCGTAAACACATTGGAATGGTTTTTCAACGCCCTAATCCATTTGCTAAGTCAATTTACCGTAATATTACCTTTGCGCATGAACGTGCTGGAGTTAAGGATAAGCAAGTCCTAGATGAAATCGTAGAAACCTCCCTTCGTCAGGCTGCCCTCTGGGATCAGGTTAAAGACGATCTCCACAAGTCAGCCTTGACCTTATCAGGTGGTCAGCAACAACGTCTCTGTATTGCTCGTGCCATCTCTGTTAAGCCAGATATCCTCTTAATGGATGAGCCAGCCTCAGCCTTGGATCCGATTGCGACCATGCAACTAGAAGAGACCATGTTTGAGCTCAAGAAAGACTTTACCATCATCATTGTAACGCATAATATGCAGCAGGCTGCTCGTGCAAGTGACTATACAGGCTTCTTTTACTTGGGTGATTTGATTGAGTATGACAAAACTGCAACTATTTTCCAAAATGCCAAGCTACAGTCCACCAATGACTATGTATCTGGTCACTTTGGTTAGAAAGGAAACCGTATGACAGATGCGATTTTACAGGTATCAGACCTGTCCGTTTATTATAATAAAAAGAAGGCTTTGAATAGTGTTTCCCTATCTTTCCAACCTAAGGAAATTACAGCCTTGATTGGTCCATCTGGATCAGGGAAGTCAACCCTCCTCAAGTCTCTCAACCGCATGGGAGATCTCAATCCAGAGGTGACCACAACTGGATCCGTGGTGTACAATGGTCACAACATCTACAGTCCGCGTACAGATACGGTTGAATTACGTAAGGAAATCGGAATGGTTTTCCAACAACCTAATCCTTTCCCTATGACTATCTATGAGAATGTTGTCTACGGGCTTCGTATCAATGGAATTAAGGATAAGCTGGTTCTGGATGAAGCCGTAGAAAAAGCCTTGCAAGGTGCCTCTATCTGGGATGAGGTCAAGGATCGTCTACATGATTCAGCTATTGGATTGTCAGGTGGTCAACAGCAGCGTGTCTGTGTGGCCCGTGTCTTGGCAACCAGTCCTAAAATCATCCTCTTGGATGAGCCAACTTCGGCTTTGGATCCGATTTCAGCTGGTAAAATTGAGGAAACCTTGTATGGTCTAAAAGACAAGTACACCATGCTTCTGGTAACCCGTTCCATGCAACAAGCTTCACGTATCTCTGATAAGACAGGATTTTTCCTAGATGGAGATTTGATTGAATTTAATGATACCAAGCAGATGTTCCTTGATCCCCAACACAAGGAAACGGAAGACTATATTACAGGAAAATTTGGATAAGGAGATGAAAGATGTTACGATCTCAATTTGAAGAAGATTTAGAGAAATTACATAACCAGTTCTACGCTATGGGACAAGAAGTGCTCTCACAAATCAATCGTACGGTGCGTGCCTTTGTCACGCATGACCGTGACCTGGCAAAAGAGGTCATCGAAGATGACGCAGAAGTAAATGAATACGAAGTGAAACTGGAAAAGAAATCATTTGAAATGATTGCACTCCAACAACCAGTCTCTCAAGATTTGCGTACAGTCTTGACTGTCCTTAAGGCTGTATCAGATGTGGAGCGTATGGGGGATCACGCTGTAGCCATTGCCCAGGCAACCATCCGTATGAAGGGGGAAGAGCGCATCCCAGCTGTAGAGGAAGAAATTCAAAAAATGGGACGTGAAGTTAAAAGCGTTGTTGAAGCAGCACTTGATCTTTATCTTAATGGTTCTGTTGACGACGCATACCGGGTAGCCTCCATGGATGAGCAAATTAACCACTATTTTGAAACTATCCGTGACCTTGCGACTGAAGAGATTAAGAAAAATCCAGAAGCCATTGTTACGGGTCGTGATTATTTCCAAGTTATTTCCTACTTGGAGCGTATCGGTGACTATGCTAAAAATATCTGTGAATGGGTTGTTTACTTTGAAACAGGTAAGATTGTCGAATTATAAAGTATTCAAAGGATAAAATTATTGTGAAAGCTTACTTTTTAATACAGTAAGCTTTCATTGTATAGATAGTTTACTTTGTCAGAGGTGAATAATGAACTACATACAGAATATCAGAAAAAAAGTTGGAAAAGATAAAATTATTTTAAATTTTACCTGTGGAATATTAAGTCAATCAGGAAAAATTTTATTACAAAAACGAGCAGATAAAGGAACGTGGGGATTACCAGGTGGTGCTCTTGAATTAGGAGAATCGGCTTTAGAAGCTTTAGTGCGAGAGTTTTATGAAGAAACAGGAGTCGAAGTGAGGGTGGAAAAACTCTTAAATGTTTATACAAAATATTCAGACAGTTATCCGAATGGTGATGAGGCTCAAGTTCTTACAATCTTGTATTTAGTTTCATCTGAAACTTCTATCTCTACAAATTTTTTTACAAGTGATGAAACTTTAGAATTAGGATTTTTTGATCATAGTGACATACAAAATATTGCAATTGTAAACCAGCAGCATCAAGATATGATAAATGATTTTTTTGAAAATAAGTTCCCAATAGATAGATAAACTAACCACTGTATTTCTATTTTTTAGTAAATATATTTTATGAAAATGCAAGAAAACACTTGACAAGTAACTTAGATATCGTTATAATTATACAAAATTAACAGAGGGGTTGTTTATTTATGAAATCAAAAAAATGGATATTTGTTTTATGTAGTTTTCTTGCAAGTTTCTTCTTAGTAGCTTGCCAGTCAGGTTCGAATGGTTCTCAGTCAGCTGTTGAGGCCATTAAGCAAAAGGGGAAATTGGTTGTGGCGACAAGTCCTGACTATGCACCTTTTGAATTTCAGTCTTTAGTTGACGGGAAAAATCAGGTAGTCGGTGCGGACATTGATATGGCTCAAGTTATCGCTGATGAACTTGGGGTGAAGTTGGAAATTTCAAGCATGAGTTTTGACAATGTCTTGACCAGTCTTCAAACTGGGAAGGCTGACCTAGCAGTTGCGGGAATTAGCGCTACTGACGAGAGAAAAGAAGTCTTTGATTTTTCAATCCCTTACTATGAAAACAAGATTAGTTTCTTGGTTCGTAAGGCTGATGTAGAAAAATACAAGGATTTAACTAGCCTAGAAAGTGCTAATATTGCAGCCCAAAAAGGGACTGTTCCAGAGTCTATGGTCAAGGAACAATTGCCAAAAGCTCAATTGACTTCCTTAACCAATATGGGTGAAGCTGTCAATGAATTGCAAGCTGGAAAAGTAGATGCTGTTCATATGGATGAGCCTGTTGCCCTTAGCTATGCTGCTAAAAATGCAGACCTAGCTGTCACAACTGTCAGCTTGAAGATGAAGGACGGCGAAGCCAATGCAGTTGCCCTTAGAAAAAATAGTGCTGATTTGAAAGAAGTGGTGGACAAGGTTATCCAAAAACTCAAGGATGAAGGAACTTACCAAAGCTATCTTGAAAATGCAGCAAGCCTAACAGAAGTTGAACAATAAAAAAAGCAGAGTTGGATGTCATTCCAATTCTGCTTTTAAATAGTTTAAAACCTTTTCCAGATTGTCTAGGGACACCTTGGCAAATTGATAAGGACAGGTGCTTAAATAGGCCTCTTCAAAGAAGTCCAAGCCTAGTTGACTGTGTTTGAGATTGGCGATTTTAGGATATCGTCTGAGATCAAGCAATACACCATCGTGAAGCGGAAAGTGAGGAAGGGGACAAGGTGTTTTAGTTAACCTTTCCTCGATTTGCTTCTGGTAAGCTTCCTGATTGGATAAGCGAGCCAAACGATTTTTCTCAAACAATTGACTATCGATATAGAGTGATAAGGCCTTTTGCATGATGAGGTTGCTGTCGTAGTCTAGGATATTTTTGTAGGCCACAAAGGCTTCTTTGATAGCATTTGGAAGGATGAGTGCCGTTATCCGCAGGGCTGGAAAGAGGCTGGTTGAGAAGGATTTGATGTAAATGACGCGCTCCTCTGTATCCAGATAGTGGAAGGTCTGGCCCTTCTTGGAGTCCAAATCCCCCAGATAGTCGTCCTCTACGATATAGACACCATACTTGGCAGCTAAGTCAAGAATAGCTCGTTTGTCCTGCTCAGAATAGGAATGTCCCAGAGGATAGTGAAAACGAGGAATGGTATAGAAAAACTTAATTTTTCCTGTTTTGAAGTGGCCTTCCAGTTCCTCCAAGTCAATCCCATCAATGCCTCGTTCAATCGTTTGATAGTCCAGACCCTGAGCAATCAAGAGGCGATTCATTCGATGGTAGGTCGGTTGTTCCACCAAGATTTCCTTGGCTTGGCTAGGGAAGGAAATTTGAGAGAGGATAAAAAGGGCTTGTTGGGTTCCAGAAGTCAGTACCAGTTGATCAGCCTTGCAGTAGAGGGCTTGGTCAAAGAGGAGTTGGTGAATGGACTGTCTTAGGTCTTCTAGTCCTTCTTGGTTGTCATAGTAGTTGAAGAGGTAGTTTTCTCGTCCAATCAAGGTTTCATTGACACAGAGTCGGAAATCGTCATAGGCGCTGGCGTGTTCGTCCGTAACCTCGATTTCTAGGTCCTGGTGTTGCCCTTGTTCTAGGACATAGTAGCCACTCTGGGGCTTGGCATAGAGGTATTGTTCGTGCCGTAATTCCAGCAGGGCGCGCTGAACGGTGTCCTTGCTACAGTGAAAGTCAAGGCTCAGTTGACGG
The DNA here is from genome assembly GCF_013277505.1 of Streptococcus sp. k-378. NCBI lineage: Bacteria > Bacillati > Bacillota > Bacilli > Lactobacillales > Streptococcaceae > Streptococcus > Streptococcus sp. k-378. The sequence goes on from NZ_VMNC01000082.1 coordinate 18,978, forward strand.
ATAGAAGGCAGGCGACTTCCCGTCGGAAAGCGTCCAGACTCGATACTATTTTTTAGATAAGATACGACCTCTTGGTACTTGCTTTGTTTCTTCATTCCAGACCTCCCTTGATTTTGTTACATTGTACCCTTTTTTTTCCTTCTTGGCAATGTCTAGGGTGTTTCTCTCGTTCACATCTAGGGACAAATGTGGTATACTTAGGAGTAAGATTTATAGAATAATACTCTTCGAAAATCTCTTCAAACCACGTCAGCTTCGCCTTGCCGTAGATATGGTTACTGACTTCGT
>NZ_VMNC01000083.1:0-31725 GCF_013277505.1 Streptococcus sp. k-378
GCATAATATCCGGTGTTGAAAAACCTTGATATTATGCGCTCTATTATGGGAAAATTTACTTCATTTTCTCCTGAAATTGAGTTTTTACCCAGTCTCTCAAAGTCAATTTCAATCCACTAGAACAAGCCTAGTACAGTTCCATCGCTTTCAACATCCATGTTGAGAGCTGCTGGACGTTTTGGAAGACCTGGCATGGTCATCACATCGCCAGTTAGAGCAACGATGAAGCCTGCACCTAATTTTGGTACCAATTCACGAATGGTAATTTCAAAGTTTTCTGGTACTCCAAGGGCATTTGGATTGTCAGAGAAACTATACTGAGTTTTAGCCATACAGATTGGCAATTTGTCCCATCCGTTTTGAACGATTTGAGCGATTTGTGTTTGGGCTTTCTTCTCAAAATTTACTTTGCTACCACGGTAGATTTCAGTAACAATCTTTTCAATCTTTTCTTGAACAGAAAGGTCGTTGTCATACAAACGTTTATAGTTAGATGGGTTTTCAGCGATAGTCTTAACAACCGATTCAGCAAGCGCTACTCCACCTTCTGCACCATCAGCCCAGACACTTGCCAACTCAACTGGTACATCTATTGAGGCACAAAGTTCTTTCAAGGCTGCAATTTCAGCTTCTGTATCAGAGACAAATTCATTGATTGCTACAACTGCTGGAATACCGAACTTACGGATGTTCTCAACATGGCGTTTCAAGTTGGCAAAACCGGCACGAACTGCCTCAACATTTTCCTCTGTAAGAGCATCTTTAGCCACACCACCATTCATCTTAAGGGCACGAAGGGTTGCGACAATGACAACTGCATCTGGAGATGTTGGCAAGTTTGGTGTCTTAATATCAAGGAATTTCTCGGCACCAAGGTCTGCACCAAAACCAGCTTCAGTAACTGTGTAATCAGCCAAGTGAAGGGCTGTTGTAGTTGCCAAGACAGAGTTACATCCGTGAGCGATATTGGCAAATGGACCACCGTGTACAAAGGCAGGTGTTCCGTAAATTGTCTGAACCAAGTTCGGCTTAATCGCATCCTTCAAAATCAAAGCCAAGGCACCCTCAACCTTCAAATCGCCAACAGAAACTGGTGTACGGTCGTAACGATAACCGATAACAATATTGGACAAACGACGTTTCAAGTCCTCGATGTCCGTTGCCAAGCAAAGAATTGCCATGATTTCGGAAGCAACTGTAATGTCAAATCCATCCTCACGTGGAATACCGTTTAGAGGGCCACCAAGTCCAACAGTTACATGACGAAGGGCGCGATCATTCAAGTCCACAACGCGTTTCCAGAGGATACGACGTTGGTCAATTCCCAACTCATTCCCTTGATGTAAGTGGTTGTCAATCAAGGCAGAAAGAGCATTGTTGGCAGTCGTAATGGCATGCATGTCTCCAGTAAAGTGAAGGTTGATGTCTTCCATTGGTAGAACTTGAGCATAACCACCGCCAGCAGCACCCCCCTTGATCCCCATGACTGGACCAAGAGACGGTTCGCGGATAGCAATCATGGTTTTCTTGCCAATCTTGTTCAAGGCATCCGCAAGACCAATGGTAATAGTTGATTTTCCTTCACCTGCAGGTGTTGGATTGATGGCAGTAACCAAAATCAATTTCCCAACTGGATTGCTCTCAACTGCACGAATTTTATCAAAGCTAAGCTTAGCCTTGTACTTTCCATACAACTCCAAATCATCGTAAGAAATACCAAGTTTCTCTACAACATCAACGATTGGCTTCAACTCAATACTCTGTGCGATTTCAATATCTGTTTTCATTCAAAACTCCTCTAACCTCTTATATGATAATTCATTATATCACAAAACAAGATTTTTAACATCCTCAAACTCTCTAAACGTTCGTAAATATCCATTTTTTTAAGATTTTTAGAGCCCTTTCTTAAATTTTATATGGCTTTATAGTTTGAAACTATAGTAAATATTCGTTTCTACCAAAAATTTATCACTTTCATTTTACTTACCGTTTATTTTTGTGTACAATAGTGCTATGAAAATTTTAGTTACATCGGGCGGTACCAGTGAAGCTATCGATAGCGTCCGCTCTATCACTAACCATTCCACAGGACGCTTGGGCAAAATCATCACAGAAACCTTGCTTGCTGCAGGGCATGAAGTTTGTTTGATAACAACAAAACGAGCTTTGAAGCCAAAAGCCCATCCCAACCTAAGCATTCGAGAAATTACCAATACCAAGGACCTTCTACTAGAAATGCAAGAACGTGTCAAGGACTATCAGGTCTTGATTCACTCAATGGCTGTGTCCGATTACACTCCTGTTTATATGACAGGGCTTGAGGAAGTTCAGGCTAGCTCCAATCTAAAAGAATTTTTAAGCAAGCAGAATCATCAGGCCAAGATTTCTTCAACTGATGAGGTTCAGGTTTTGTTCCTTAAAAAGACACCCAAAATCATATCCCTAGTCAAGGAATGGAATCCTGCTATTCATCTGATTGGCTTTAAACTGCTGGTTGATGTTACCGAAGATTATCTGGTTGACATTGCTAGAAAAAGTCTTATCAAGAACCAAGCAGACTTGATTATCGCAAATGACCTGACTCAAATCTCAGCGAACCAGCATCGTGCAATCTTTGTTGAAAAAGATCAGCTTCAAACAGTCCATACTAAAGAAGAAATTGCAGAACTCCTCCTTGAAAAAATTCAAACCTATCATTCATAGAAAGGAAAGCTATGGCAAACATTCTCTTGGCTGTAACGGGCTCAATCGCCTCTTACAAGTCGGCAGATTTAGTCAGTTCTCTAAAAAAACAAGGTCATCAAGTCACTGTTTTAATGACTCAGGCTGCTACAGAGTTTATCCAACCTTTGACACTACAGGTACTCTCACAGAATCCTGTCCACTTGGATGTCATGAAGGAACCTTATCCTGACCAAGTAAATCATATCGAACTTGGAAAAAAGGCGGATTTATTTATCGTGGCCCCTGCAACTGCTAACACTATTGCAAAACTAGCCCACGGCTTTGCGGATAACATGGTAACCTGTACAGCTCTAGCCCTGCCCAGTCATATTCCCAAACTCATCGCACCAGCTATGAATACAAAAATGTATGACCATCCAGCAACTCAGGCTAATCTGAAAACATTAGAAGCCTACGGCTATCAGCTGATTGCTCCTAAGGAATCCCTACTAGCTTGTGGCGACCATGGACGAGGAGCTTTAGCCGACCTCACAATTATTTTAGAAAGAATAAAGGAAACTCTCGATGAAAAAACGCTCTAATATTGCACCCATTGCTATCTTCTTTGCAACCATGCTTGTGATACACTTTCTGAGCTCACTTATCTTTAACCTTTTTCCATTTCCAATCAAACCGACCATTGTTCATATTCCTGTCATTATTGCCAGCATTATCTACGGTCCACGAGTTGGGGTTACACTTGGATTTTTGATGGGGCTGCTTAGCTTAACGGTTAACACGATTACAATTCTACCGACAAGCTACCTCTTCTCCCCATTTGTACCAAACGGAAACATCTACTCAGCTATCATTGCCATCGTTCCACGTATTTTGATTGGTTTAACTCCGTATCTAGTTTATAAACTGATGAAAAATAAAACTGGTCTGATTCTAGCTGGTGCCCTTGGTTCACTTACCAACACAGTCTTTGTACTTGGTGGAATTTTCTATCTTTTTGGAAATGTTTTTGATGGTAATATCCAAAAACTCCTAGCAACCGTTATCTCAACAAACTCCATTGCCGAATTAGTTATTTCCGCAGTTCTAACCCTAGCCATTGTTCCAAGACTACAGACTTTGAAGAAATAATAAAAACATCTCCACTTTCAAGCTTGAAGGTGGAGATTTTGCTCTATACAGTTTCTTTTCAGTGAAATCTTTACTAACTTTTAACTAAAAAAACGACCTATAAACCTAAGTAAATCCTTGCTTTATTGTCTTTTTTATTGTACTATACTAGTGTATATACAGTTAAAAAGGAGATTCTTATGAACACACGGAAAAAGACACAATTTATGACCATGACTGCCCTTTTAACGGCTATTGCGATTTTGATTCCAATTGTTATGCCTTTTAAGATTGTCATTCCACCTGCTTCTTACACTTTGGGAAGCCACATCGCTATTTTTATCGCTATGTTCTTGTCGCCCTTGATGGCAGTTTTTGTCATCCTAGCCTCTAGTTTTGGATTTTTGATGGCTGGCTATCCCATGGTTATCGTTTTTCGAGCTTTTTCCCATATCTTTTTTGGGACTTTGGGGGCTCTTTACCTACAAAAATTCCCCGATACCCTAGATAAACCAAAAGCTTCCTGGATTTTCAACTTTGTGTTAGCGCTTGTCCATGCCCTTGCTGAAGTATTAGCCTGTGTCCTTTTTTACGCAACTTCGGGTACCAATGTAGAAAATATGTTCTATGTTCTCTTTGTGCTAGTTGGATTTGGCACAATTATCCATAGTATGGTAGACTATACATTAGCACTAGCTGTCTATAAAGTGCTTCGAAAACACCGTTAAAAGGAAGAACTATGACAAAAGATCGCAAACAAGCCCTGCTCCAACTCTTGAAAGAAGCTCCTAAAGCCCTCAACGGCCAAAGTTTGGCTGAACATTTTCATGTCACACGTCAGGTCATTGTACAGGACATTGCAATTTTGAGAGCCGATGGTGCTCCTATCCTATCAACTAATCGTGGCTACATTTATAAGCAAATTGATACCAATCCTTATGTCCACAAACTTTTCAAAGTTAAACATGAAGTTGAAGAAATCGGTCAAGAACTCCTTGCTATCGTAGATAATGGTGGACGGGTTCAAAATACCTTGATTGACCATCCTGTTTATGGAGAAATTGAAACCTTGCTGAAACTGTCTTGTCGCCGAGACGTGCAACATTTTCTAGAACAAGTCGAGCATTCTGACTTTAGACCTCTGTCTGAATTGACAGATGGCATCCATTACCACCTAGTCGAAGCCGAAACACAACAAGACCTCCACTATATCGAGGAGGCCTTGGATCAGCTCGGTTATTTAGTAAAAGACTAGAAAATTTTCTTGTCCCAGCCATCTTCAGTACGGTGGCCGTAGAAAAACTCTGACTTGTCAGGAGCTTCCATCATCTCCATCAAGGGTAACATATCATAGGCCAGATCCAAGTTTGGAATCTGGTCTTTTTGAATCCAAGAAACTTCTCCCTCTTCTGAAGAGCGAAGGGTACCAAAGAACTCAGTCGCCTTATAACAAACGACAATATAGCGCCCACCTGTATCTAGTGGCCAATTTTTAATACCGACAAGTTGAGGATTTTGGATAGTCAATCCTGTTTCTTCATAGATTTCACGAATGACTGACTCTGCAAAAGACTCGCCATTTTCTACATGACCTCCTGGAAAGGCATAACCAGACCAGCGATTGTTTTCAGGAGCGCGGTACTGCATCACCACGCGCTGGTTTTCTAGGTCTTCAATCAGACAAATGTTTGTTAAAATCGTTAATTGGGAACGGGACATAAATTTACTCGCTTTCTAATTTATTAAATTTTCAGACTTGGTACCATATTAGCTTTTACTTTTGAGAATTATTTAGAATAGAATACCATCCGTTTTTCCTTTATAGGCTTTCCAAGTTCAAGTATTTTTTCTTGGCCATCAAAAGTAAAACCCATTTTTTGATAGAAAGCAATAGCTCGCTTATTATCTTTCAATACCCATAAGAATATTTCAGAAAAATGATTAAGAGCAGTCAAAGCTGCTTTCACTAACTTTTGTGCGATACCTTTTCCATAATAGTCTTTTAAAACATATAAAGCAATAATTTCACCAGCTTGAATAGTCTCATCACGAAAATTGCCATAACTGATAAAACCAACTACCTTCATACCATCCATCGCAATCAATGTATTTTCTGGATATTTTTGACTAAAGAAGCGACACCTTTCTAATGTCATCGTCTCCTGAAATTCTGCAGGCAAAAGGTCGTCATAAGCTTCTCTCCACGTTTGCCAGTGAACAAGGGATTTACCTTCTATCTCTTCAGGAGTTTCCATTGATTTGATAATAACCGTCATTTCCTTTCTTTCCTAATCCAACGCCTTGACTTCCAGTATCATATCACGTATCTGAGCTGCTAGTTCAAAGTCAAGCACTTCAACTGCTTCTTGCATTTGTTTTTCGAGTTTCTTAACAAGTTCTTTGCGCTCTTGTTTGTTTAGGCTATTGATATCGATTTCCTTGTCCTCTTCCTTAGCAACTACCTTGGTCACGGCAATCAGGTCACGAATTTCTTTCTTGATGGTTTGTGGAACGATACCATGTTCTTCATTATAGGCCATCTGGATTTTCCGACGGCGGGCAGTTTCATCGATAGCACGTTGCATAGACTGGGTAACGGTGTCAGCATACATGATGACATGACCTTCACTGTTACGGGCGGCACGTCCAATGGTCTGGATGAGTCCACGTTCGTTGCGAAGGAAACCTTCTTTGTCAGCATCGAGAATAGCTACGAGGCTCACTTCAGGAACATCAATCCCTTCACGGAGCAAGTTGATTCCGACCAAGACATCAAAGACACCCAAGCGCAGGTCACGGATAATCTCTGTCCGCTCTAAAGTCTTGATATCCGAGTGCATGTACTTGACCTTAATGCCCATTTCTTTAAAGTAGTCGGTTAAATCCTCTGCCATTTTCTTAGTCAAGGTTGTGATAAAGGTTCGTTCGTTCTTTTCAACACGGGCATTGATTTCACCTAAGAGATCATCAATCTGTCCCATAGTCGGACGGACTTCCACCTCAGGATCCAAAAGCCCTGTCGGTCGAATGATTTGCTCAATCACCGTCTCAGTCTGTTCATTTTCATAGTCACCAGGTGTCGCTGATACGTAAACAATCTGATGCACATGGCTTTCAAACTCCTCACGACGGAGAGGACGATTGTCCAAGGCAGACGGTAAACGGAAACCATAATTTACTAGCATTTCCTTACGCGAACGGTCTCCATTGTACATGCCTTTTATTTGTCCCATAGTCATATGACTCTCGTCAATCATAATCAAAAAATCATCTGGGAAGAAGTCGAGAAGCGTATAAGGAGGCTCACCCTCACTCCGTCCATCCATGTGGCGTGAATAGTTTTCAACCCCATTTGTATAGCCCATCTCGCGCAGCATTTCAATATCGTACTCTGTCCGCTGTTTCAAGCGCTGGGCTTCAAGCAGTTTGCCTTGCTTTTCAAAGACAGCTAGTTGCTCTTCTAATTCTGCTTGAATCTTGGCAATAGCATCCTCCATATGATCGTCATTGGTCACAAAGTGAGTCGCAGGGAAAATCGCCAAATGATCCACTTCTCCCAATACCTGACCAGTCAGGGCCTCAACCTCACGAATACGGTCAATTTCGTCTCCAAAAAATTCTACTCGAAAAGCGTGTTCATCACGAGATGCTGGGAAAATCTCCACCACATCCCCACGCACACGAAATCTTCCCCGTTGGAAATCAATATCATTACGTTCAAACTGGATATCAACCAAATCATTCAAGAGTTTATCACGAGAAATTTCAAGACCTGGACGGAGACTAACGACACTATCTGCGTATTCCTTGGGCGAACCCAGACCATAGATACAAGAGACCGAGGCCACGACAATAACATCATTACGCTCCAAAAGGGCTGAAGTCGCTGAGTGGCGGAGCTTGTCAATCTCGTCATTGACAGAACTATCCTTCTCAATGTAGGTATCACTAGAAGGGACATAGGCCTCAGGTTGGTAATAATCATAGTAAGACACAAAGTACTCAACTGCATTTTCAGGGAAAAATTCCTTAAACTCCCCATAGAGCTGGCCTGCTAGCGTTTTATTGTGGGCAATAACCAGAGTTGGTTTATTGACTTTGGAAATGACCTGACTCATGGTATAGGTCTTCCCTGTTCCGGTCGCCCCCATCAGAATCTGAGCTTTTTCTCCACCCTCAATGTTATCAACCAACTGTTCGATAGCTTGTGGTTGATCTCCTGATGGTTGATATTTTGATACTAGTTTAAATTGATTATCTGTAATGCGGTTAATCATAAGAATCCTCTCTCCATGTGCTATTCCTATTTTAGCATACTTGTAGCATTTTCACGAAGAAAAGGACGGACCGAAGTCACATCCTTTCATTTTCTTTCTTTAATTGATAAGCGAGATAAAGAATCAGCAGAAACAAAATAATACTGGACACGATGGAACCCTCAATACCAAAAGACCCACCAGATAGCCAGTCTTGATTGCCTTGTGGAGTAAATTTCATGATTGATGTTCCTGAAGACTGACCACTAACTAATACTCCAAAGAGGTTTCCCTGTGCGAAATTCCAGGCTCCATGAATACCACCTATACCCCATATAGTATCTGTTTTAAGAAGATATAGAGACATGGCAACCCCAAATAAAAAGAGATCAATTGCAGATAAGAAGGTTATGCCTGAATTTCCTAAATGAAGTAAGGTAAAGAGACTACTAGATATGATAATAGCGACTTTAAGATTGGTTCTCTTAGCCAATTGTGGAATCAACCAAGCACGAGTAACCAATTCTTCTGCCGTTCCCTGTAAAATCCAAAAAGGTATTGTAAATAAAGTAAAAGCTAGCGAATAAGTATCCAAGTGAATGGAATCAAATTGATACTGCCCCAACACTACTAGTCCAGCCAAAGCAAGTATAAAGAGGGATAGACCAAGACCGTATCCTTTAAATAAGGCACTTAAAAAATTTTCTTTATAGAATCCCAAGGTTCGAATCGGTCTTTTCTCTACTTTTCTAGTCCATCTAAACACAGTTAAGATGATAAAACCAAAGGACAGTAATTCAAATATCAAATGGATGTCACTTGATTTATCAGATAAATTCTGAAATAACATTTGAAGGAAATCTGCAATTCTTTGACCACCCATACCAAGATTGCTAAATAGCCCGATCAATGCTAAAAAACTAAGGCCAAAAAATAGAGAAGATATGAACTCAGATATATAGACGAAAAATAAAGCTAACAAGGGGCTTGTGTAAATGTTTAAACTCATTTTAGAAGTTTCAAAGTCTTTTAAGATTCTTTTGTCTTTCATAACTTTATCCTCTTTTACTATATGATATACCTTTATTATAGCACTTCTGTTGTGTGATTCAAGACAAAACAAGAATTATGGATGTTATATTTTCTAACACAGAAATATAAAAATTTGCCTTTTTTTACTTTTTCTGATATAATGGGAAAATATTCGGAAAAGGAGACTAAAAATGAAGAAAAAATTTCTAGCATTTTTGCTAATTTTATTCCCAATTTTCTCATTAGGTATTGCAAAAGCTGAAACGATTAAGATTGTTTCTGATACCGCCTATGCACCTTTTGAGTTTAAAGATTCAGATCAAACTTATAAAGGAATTGATGTTGACATTATTAACAAAGTCGCAGAGATTAAAGGATGGAACATTCAGATGTCCTATCCTGGATTTGACGCAGCGGTCAATGCGGTTCAAGCTGGTCAAGCTGATGCTATCATGGCAGGGATGACAAAGACGAAAGAACGTGAAAAAGTTTTCACCATGTCTGATACTTACTATGATACAAAAGTTGTCATTGCAACTACTAAGTCACACAAGATTAGTAAATATGACCAATTAAAAGGAAAAACTGTTGGTGTTAAAAACGGAACAGCCGCTCAACGTTTCCTTGAAAGTATCAAGGATAAATACGGTTTTACTATTAAAACATTTGACACTGGTGATTTGATGAACAACAGCTTGACTGCTGGTGCCATCGATGCCATGATGGATGACAAACCTGTTATCGAGTATGCCATTAACCAAGGGCAAAACCTCCATATTGAAATGGATGGGGAAGCTGTAGGAAGTTTTGCTTTCGGTGTTAAAAAAGGAAGCAAATACGAACACCTGGTTACTGAATTTAACCAAGCCTTAGCTGAAATGAAAAAAGATGGTAGTCTTGATAAAATCATCAAGAAATGGACTGCTTCATCATCTTCAGCAGTGCCAACTACAACTACTCTTGCAGGCTTCAAAGCCATTCCTGTTAAAGCTAAATACATCATTGCCAGCGATTCTTCTTTTGCACCTTTTGTTTTCCAAAATTCAAGCAACCAATACACTGGTATTGATATGGAATTAATTAAGGCCATCGCTAAAGACCAAGGTTTTGAAATTGAAATCACCAACCCTGGTTTTGATGCCGCTATCAGTGCTGTTCAAGCTGGTCAAGCAGATGGTATCATTGCTGGTATGTCTGTCACAGATGCTCGTAAGGCGACTTTTGATTTCTCAGAATCCTACTACACTGCCAATACTATCCTTGGTGTCAAAGAATCAAGCACCATTGCTTCTTATGAGGATTTGAAAGGAAAGACAGTTGGTGTTAAAAACGGAACTGCTTCTCAAACCTTCCTAACAGAAAATCAAAGCAAATACGGCTACAAAATCAAAACCTTCGCTGATGGTTCTTCAATGTATGACAGTTTAAATACTGGGGCAATCGATGCCGTTATGGATGATGAGCCTGTTCTCAAATATTCTATCAGCCAAGGTCAAAAATTGAAAACACCAATCGCTGGAACTCCAATCGGTGAAACAGCCTTTGCTGTTAAAAAAGGAGCAAATCCAGAATTGATTGAGATGTTCAACAACGGACTTGCAAACCTTAAAGCAAACGGAGAATTCCAAAAGATTCTTGATAAATACCTAGCTAGCGAATCTTCAACTGCTTCAACAAGCACTGTTGATGAGACAACTATCTGGGGCTTGCTTCAAAACAACTACAAACAACTCCTTAGCGGGCTTGGTATCACTCTTGCTCTAGCTCTTATCTCATTTGCTATTGCCATTGTTATCGGGATTATCTTCGGTATGTTTAGCGTTAGCCCCTACAAATCTCTTCGTGTGATTTCTGAGATTTTCGTTGACGTTATCCGTGGTATTCCATTGATGATTCTTGCAGCCTTCATCTTCTGGGGTATTCCAAACTTCATCGAGTCTATCACAGGCCAACAAAGTCCAATTAACGACTTTGTAGCTGGTACTATTGCCCTATCCCTCAATGCGGCTGCTTATATCGCTGAAATCGTTCGTGGTGGTATTCAGGCCGTTCCAGTTGGCCAAATGGAAGCCAGCCGAAGCTTGGGTATCTCTTATGGAAAAACCATGCGTAAGATTATCTTGCCACAAGCAACTAAATTGATGTTGCCAAACTTTGTCAACCAATTCGTTATCGCTCTTAAAGATACAACCATCGTATCTGCTATCGGTTTGGTTGAACTCTTCCAAACTGGTAAGATTATCATTGCCCGTAACTACCAAAGTTTCAAGATGTATGCAATCCTTGCTATCTTCTATCTTGTAATTATCACGCTTTTGACTAAACTAGCGAAACGCTTAGAAAAGAGGATTCGTTAATGGCAAAATTAAAAATTGATGTAAATGATTTACACAAAAGCTACGGAAAAAATGAAGTTTTAAAAGGAATTACGACCAAGTTCTATGAAGGAGATGTTGTTTGTATCATCGGTCCTTCGGGTTCTGGTAAGTCAACTTTCCTTCGTAGCCTAAATCTTTTGGAAGAAGTTACTAGCGGTCACATCACTGTGAACGGTTATGACTTAACTGAAAAAACAACCAACGTTGACCACGTCCGTGAAAATATCGGAATGGTGTTCCAACACTTCAATCTCTTCCCACACATGTCTGTATTGGACAACATCACCTTTGCTCCTATTGAGCACAAGTTGATGACTAAGGAAGAAGCTGAAAAATTGGGAATGGAGTTGCTTGAAAAGGTTGGGCTAGCAGATAAGGCTAAGGCCTGTCCAGATAGCCTGTCAGGTGGTCAAAAACAACGTGTGGCCATCGCTCGTGGACTAGCAATGAATCCAGACATCATGCTCTTTGATGAACCAACTTCTGCCCTTGACCCTGAGATGGTCGGAGACGTACTAAACGTTATGAAGGAATTGGCTGAGCAAGGTATGACCATGATTATCGTAACCCATGAGATGGGATTTGCTCGTCAGGTTGCCAACCGAGTTATCTTTACTGCGGACGGTGAATTCCTTGAAGATGGGACACCTGATCAAATCTTTGACAACCCACAACACCCACGTCTGAAAGATTTCTTGGACAAGGTCTTAAACGTTTAAATGCAAACTGTAAGGATTTCCTTGCAGTTTTTTTCTATCTCGTATTGAAATTTTTGATTTTTCGGAAAATTATGTTAGAATTAAGTTTATGAAATGAGGTTTCCTCATACCTAGCAAAACTAGGAATAAAAATAGAAATTAGGTAGCTAGATGTCATCTAAGGTTATTGTTACAATTTTCGGTGCGAGTGGAGACCTGGCTAAACGCAAGCTCTACCCTTCCCTATTTAGACTATATAAATCCGGCAATCTTTCCAAACATTTTGCCGTCATTGGAACTGCCCGTCGTCCTTGGAGCAAGGAATATTTTGAATCTGTTGTAGTCGAATCTATCCTTGATTTGGCAGATAGTACCGAACAGGCTCAAGAGTTCGCTAGCCACTTCTACTATCAAAGTCATGATGTCAACGATACAGAACACTACATTGCTTTGCGTCAATTGCAGGCTGAACTAAATGACAAGTACCAAGCTGAACACAACAAGCTCTTCTTCTTATCTATGGCACCTCAGTTCTTTGGAACTATTGCCAAACACCTCAAGTCTGAAAATATCGTAGATGGTAAAGGTTTTGAACGCTTAATCGTTGAAAAACCATTTGGTACAGATTACGCAACTGCAAGCAAGTTGAATGACGAGCTCCTAGCAACATTTGACGAAGAACAAATTTTCCGTATTGACCATTATCTTGGGAAGGAAATGATCCAAAGTATCTTTGCAGTTCGCTTTGCAAACTTGATTTTTGAAAACGTTTGGAACAAGGACTTTATCGACAATGTTCAAATTACCTTTGCGGAGCGCTTAGGCGTAGAAGAACGTGGTGGCTATTATGATGAATCTGGTGCCCTCCGTGACATGGTACAAAACCACACTCTACAACTCCTTTCCCTTCTTGCCATGGACAAGCCAGCAAGCTTCACAAAAGATGAGATTCGTGCTGAAAAGATTAAGGTTTTTAAAAACCTCTATCATCCAACTGATGAAGAACTTAAAGAACACTTTATCCGTGGTCAATACCGCTCTGGTAAGATTGATGGCATGAAATACATCTCTTATCGTAGCGAGCCAAATGTAAATCCAGAATCTACAACTGAAACCTTTGCATCTGGTGCTTTCTTTGTAGACAGCGATCGATTCCGTGGTGTTCCTTTCTTCTTCCGTACTGGTAAACGTCTGACTGAAAAAGGAACTCATGTCAACATCGTCTTTAAACAAATGGACTCTATCTTTGGTGAGCCACTTGCTCCAAACATTTTGACCATCTATATCCAACCAACAGAAGGATTCTCTCTTAGCCTAAATGGGAAACAAGTAGGAGAAGAATTCAACTTGGCTCCTAACTCACTGGATTACCGTACAGATGCGACCGCAACTGGTGCTTCTCCAGAGCCATACGAGAAATTGATTTATGATGTCTTAAATAACAACTCAACTAACTTTAGCCACTGGGATGAAGTTGGTGCGTCATGGAAATTGATTGACCGTATCGAAGAGCTCTGGGCTGAAAATGGTGCCCCACTTCATGACTATAAAGCTGGAAGCATGGGACCTCAAGCCAGCTTTGACTTACTTGAAAAATTCGATGCCAAATGGACTTGGCAACCAGATATTGCCTATCGTCAAGATGGTCGTTTAGAATAAAAAAATTTCCTGCAAGTTTGTAGCTTGCAGGATTTTTGCTTCTGATTAGATTAAACCTTCCAAGAGACCTTTCATAAAGTTTTCTGAGTTAAACTCTCCAATATCATCGATTTTTTCACCAAAACCAATCAATTTTACAGGAATATTGAGTTCTTCTCGGATGGCTAGAACAACACCACCTCGAGCAGTTCCATCAATCTTAGTCAAGACAATTCCTGTCAAAGGGGTGATTTTTGAAAATTCTTTAGCCTGTACCAGGGCATTTTGACCAGTTGAAGCATCTAATGCTAAGAAGGTTTCATGCGGTGCTTCGGGCACAACACGTTTGATGATGCGTCCAATCTTCTCCAACTCAGCCATGAGGTTGTCCTTGTTTTGCAAACGACCAGCGGTATCAATCATGAGAATATCGATACCTTCAGCTACAGCACGTTCCATACCATCAAAGACCACACTGGCTGGGTCAGCTTTTTCAGGTCCAGTCACAACTGGAACGTCCACACGACGGCCCCATTCAGCTAGCTGGGCTACCGCTCCTGCACGGAATGTATCTGCCGCAACCAACATGACTTTCTTACCTGCTTGTTTGTAGCGGTGGGCTAGTTTCCCGATAGAAGTTGTTTTCCCAACACCATTCACACCAACAAAGAGCATGACTGTCAAGCCATCTTGGAAGTGGATGCTTTCATCGTAGCTACCATCCTTTTCATAAAGCTCAACCAATTTCTCAATGATGACACGGCGCAGTGCATCAGGTTTCTTGGCGTTTTCAAGCTTGGCTTCGTAGCGTAACTCATCTGTTAAGTTAGAAGCGACCTGTACACCAACGTCACTCATGATCAGCAGTTCTTCCAGTTCCTCGAAAAATTCTTCGTCAACAGAGCGGAAATTAGCAAAGAAGGCGTTCAAGCGAGCTCCGAAGCCTGTACGAGTTTTCTTAAGACTGCGGTCATATTTTTCCTGAACAGTTTCTTCTGCTTGAGGCGTTTCTGCTTCAAGAACTTCAGAATTATTTTCTTCTACAGTTTCTAGGAGCTCAGTATTCTCTTCCTCTGGGACTTCTTCTGAGTTTAGCAATTCTTCGACTTCTTCTTGAGAAACTTCTACAACTGGCTCTGAATTCTGACTCTCTTCAACTGTCTCTTGATTATCCTCTTCTTCGAGCAAAGATTCTTCAGAACTTTCAACCTCTGCTTCTTCTTGAGAAACTTCCTCAGCTTCTGTAAGAGAAGACTCAACATCTTCAGACAAATCAAGATTTTCCAGAGCTTCTTTTACAACTTCTTCGATTTTAGGTTCTTCTTTTTTTCCGAATAGACGGTCAAACAATCCCATATCTTAGTTCTCCTTCAGCACGTATTCTTCGATAGCCCAGGCGACAGCTTCCTCATCGTTGGTCATTGGCGTCACTACATTTGCGACAGCCTTGACTTCAGGAACAGCGTTTTGCATAGCAACACCGAGCCCTGCCCATTCAATCATAGAAAGGTCATTGGCTTCATCACCACAGGCCATAACTTGGCTTTGGTTGATTCCGAGATGGTTGATTAGTTTTGCCAAACCTGTTGCTTTATGAACATTCTTTGGTGACCACTCTAGCAACATTTCACGTGATTTAAAGATTTCATATTGGTCAAACAATTCTGGAGAAATCTTCTGAATGGCTGTATCCAAGGGTTCTTGAGCAAAGGCAGTCACACACTTATTGTAAGTCATTTGACTAGATAAGTCTTCAAAGTCCAATGGAACAAAGGTCAAAGCTGGATTGAATTTAGCATAAAGACTTTCTTGGTCCGATTGGATTTGATAAACAGTTCCTTCTGAGATGGCATCAAGAGGCAGTGATAATTTCTCTGTTTCTTCATACAAACGTGCCACATCATCATATGAAAAGACTGTTTTATCAAGGATTTCACCTGTATTTTTCTGAACCAAACCACCATTAAAAGTAATCGTATACTCATCTTCCTGACCGTCAGTCCCTAACTCATGGAGAAAGAAATCCATAGCTTTTAAGGGACGACCAGTTGTCAATACGACCTTGATACCACGATCACGCGCAGCTTTCAAAGTTGCCTTGGTACGATCCGTCAGCCTTTTATCAGTAGTCAGCAAGGTCCCATCCAAGTCCAATGCAATCAATTTTATATCTGCCATTATAAGCCCTCCATATAAGCTATAACCGACTGGTCCTTATGGTGACCAATCACAGTCTCTGCTAATTCTAAAATTTCTGGTCGTGCATTTTCAGGAGCTACAGGATGTCCCACAACCTGCATCATATGCAAGTCATTTAGATTGTCTCCAAAAGCCATAACCTGATCCATTGTGATACCAAGTTTTTTAGCTAATTCAACAATAGCCACTCCCTTATCGACATAGTCCAGAACAATATCAATAGATTCAAAGCCAGTTGTCATGGCCTTAACACCAGGAACATGTTCATTGACCCAAGCTTCACCAGCTTCCAGCGTTTCTTCTGTGAAGTTGGTTGTAAATTTGAAAATGTCATCTGTGATAGCTTCCAAACTCGCTACTTTTTGGATATTTTCATTATAGTGCTGGCTCTCTTTCAAATAGGTCTCATCAACCGTATCCAGAACATAAGAGCCCTTTTTACCCGTCAAGAGCAGTTTATTGACATCTACATAAGGTGACGTTTTCAGCCTTTCAAAAGTCGTCAAATAAAACTCACGAGACATGGTCGCTTCATACAAGTCTTGACCTCGATACTCTACCAAACTGCCATTTTCCGCGATGAAAATAATGTCATCACGAACATCAGCAAATAATTTTTCTAGAGATAAAAATCCGCGCCCCGAAGCCACCGCAAAGTAAATCCCTTTTTCCTTGTAAGAAACCAAGAGAGACTTGAGGCGGTCCATATCAAAGCGTCCATTCTCATCTAGGAAGGTTCCGTCCATATCTGTTGCTACTAGTTTAATCATAAATTCTTCATACTCCAATTAATAAATCCACCTTCTATTATACCATAGAAAAAGCAAATAGCGCCTAATCCATTTGAGATTAGACGCTTGATAAACTCCCGACTTTATCACTTAATTTTTATCCAATATTACTTAACCCTTTAGTATAACTGGATTTTTTCTAAATTCCCAAACTAACTTCCACCGCCAATAAAAGTTGAAATTAATCTGATAAAAATCGAAAAAACAAGTGGAATTCCAAGTCAGAGTAAGTTCCACTTGTTTATCGTCCAATAACAAGGAAGAGATGCTCGTCTTTCAAAATTGTCTTAAAGGTTTCTTCAGAATTGAGCCTGTATTCAATAGCCTTCCCTAGTTCTGAACCCTGTAAAACTGACTGGATCCGGCACCAAACAAAGAAGTCTTCCATTCAGGGTTGGAGCTTTTCTTGACGTTTCTGTAGTCGTTCATCAATCGACAATGTATCCCATCAATAAGCTAAGCCTTTAGCACCTAACGATGATTTCCCCACTTGCTTGGGCGTCGCTTCAAAAAACTCCTTTCTCACATGTGCCCAACAACCAACAAGTGCAGCTTCTTCCAGTTGACGATAAGCGGACGAGCATCTCGCAGTTTACCAAGCTTAGCATCGCTTTGCTCCTAAACCTTGGACTGCTATCGCATAAGCAGAATAAGCTCCCTGAGATTCCTGCACTACTAAACCACTCCGTCGCTGATCATGATGGTAAAGCGTGATACCTTGTTGCTCATCTTTCCCTGACAAAAAAGTCTAATAATAGGTCTGCTGGCTATCACTTTTTAAGACCCAATAAGAGGTTTCTTTCGGATGAGGAAGAGGTTGTTATAGAAACTTTTCTTCTATAGTTACTTATCTTATAAAAAACATGTTATAACATAGTATATTGACATTGAAATAGTACACCGTTGTTTCTAAAACATTGTTAGAAATTGGTTTAACTTCCCCAATAAATTTGTTCAATTTTTATTTCATTTCGCTATAAATCGTAATATACTTTGATTTTCTCAAATATTATGTTATCGCAACTTCTCAAAAGTAAAATATTATTATTTAATCCCTATTAAATATATCTCTTGTATAAACTTTTTCTAATACATCAGACAATTCATCTGAAATTCTATTTGAAATAATAACATCCGATGTTTTTTTAAATTCTTCCAGATTCGTTACAACTTTAGCATCAAAAATCTCTTTTGAAGACAAAAACGGTTCATAAATAATAATATTTACATTATATTTCGTTAATTGTTTAATCACATTTTCAGTTGACGAATCACGAATATTATCAGAATCTTTTTTAGCTAGCAAACGATAAATTCCTACATTGTATATATTATTTTTTGTTATTTGTGTTGCTATAAACTCTGATCTTTTTTGGTTACTTAATACAATAGAATCTAACAAAACAGTTGGAAGGCCTTCACATTCACTTAACATATGTTTTGTATCTTTAGGTAAACAGTATCCTCCATAACCAAAACTAGGATTATTGTAAAATTCTCCGATTCTTTCTTCAGAACAAATTCCTTCAATGATATTTTTAGTATTTAACCCTTTCATAATGGAAAAACTATCAATTTCATTGAAGAACGCAATTCTCATTGCAAGGTATGAATTTGAAAATAACTTAATTGCTTCAGCTTCAGCTGAATTTGTCAGTAGAATCGGGGCAACTTCATTTAACGAGAACTCCGATAATAATCTTCCAAATCTTTGACAATATTCAGCTCTCCCTCCCAAAATAATTCTAGATGGAAATAAGTTATCTAATAATGCTTTTCCTTCACGCAAAAACTCTGGAGAAAAAATGATCCGATCTGTGTGAAATTTTGTATTCAAATAATTCGTAAATCCGATTGGCACTGTAGATTTTATAACTATATATGCAACAGGATTAATACTTAGGCAATCAGCTATAACTGATTCTATACCCTCAGTATCTAATACTCCTTTATTTTCATCAAAGTCTGTTGGTATTGCTATTATGATACAATCAACTTTTTCAAAGTACTTCTCATCATAAATACAAGCTTCGAATTTCAAATCTTTATTTAAAAAATATCTCTCCAACTCATAGTCGATAAATGGACAAATTTTATTATTAAGCTGTTCGACTTTCTGTAAATTAATGTCTAATCCAACCACGTCATGTTCCTGAGATAACAGGACAGATAAAGTCAAACCGACGTACCCCATACCAACTGTAGTTATTTTCATAATAGACCTTCTACTACTTTCTTATCTGTTTACATTCAGCGCACCCACTTGATTTAGTTTTTTTAAACCTAATTTATAAGTGGTTGGGTTTAATTCATAGGTAATGAACTTTCTATTTTTCTTAAAAGCACACAAAGATGTAGTCGCTTGCCCCATAAACGGATCCAACACAACATCACCTTCCAGAGAATAAATATCAATAAGTTGATTGACAATTTGTTCTGGAAAAGCTGGTGGTCTTGTAGAATAATCCCAAGGTATATTCCAAATGCAGTCAATAAATTTAGTGCCCTCAATGTTTCTATCCCACACTATAAATTCTGACTTTTTCTTAAAAATCAATATGTATTCATAGTTATTTAGAATCAAAGACTCATTATTCGAATAACTTGAAGGATATTTTTCAACTTGATTTTTGATATATGAAGTATTATTCAAATTCCATATTATTGTCCCTTCAATATAGAAATTATGCTCCGCAAAGAATTTTTCAATTTCATGTTTGATATCGTAATACATATTTTGATTTTTTCTGCTAATTTCTACAGAACTGCAAATATTGATGCAAATTGTTCCTGTTTCTTTTAATATTTTACTACATCTTTCCCAAACACTATTTAGACTTTGAATATAGCCTTTATATGTTTCTGTTAACCCAATCTGATCATCGTGTTGATAATCAACTAAATTAAAATATGGTGGAGAAGTGATTATTAAATCAACAGAATCATTTTCTACATCTTCCATAGCTCTGGAATCACCTAAATAAGCCTTATTCTCTGTTTTCATGTTTTTTACTCCTTTTAGTTTTTTCTATTAACATATACGAGATTAATATCATTACAATCATAAAACAAGAAATCAATAAGATAGTTATTCTCATATTAAATATTTGAATTCCTACACCAATTATCGGATTTACCAACATTGTAACAAGACTAATTGAAAAGGATAGTCCTGATATAACTGTTGCTCTTGAATTGTCATCAACCCAAAGATGTAACATCTCCATGATAATAGGATCAAGAATATCTATGATAATGTACAACAGTAGAAAACTAAATATAAATGTGGCATTGAAAGGCAAAATTTGAAAAATAATGGAAATCATTAGTATCAATGATAGCAGCATAATTAATTTAGAAACTCTTATTTTTGATATTTTATAAGCTTGAGTTGCTACTATGCCACCAATGATACTATAAATCATAAACATAGCTCCATTAATAGATGTAGAAAATCCTATTTTAGAAAAATAATCTGGTAATAAAGCAAATACTACGTTAATTGCTGAGACAATAACCGTAGTAAAAGCGAACATGAAAAGAATTTTAGTAGATTTTAGCAACCTATGAAAAACTGAAAATAATTCTTTAAATTTCGGAACACCATTTTGATTAAGATCTTCTATAGAGTGTTTCTGATTATCTGGAATAGATATGATGATTATCATTGAACCTATAAGTGTAAAAGATTGTATAAAATATGGTAAACATCTTGTAATGCTATATAAACCACCTCCTATAAATGTAGCAATCCCCAAAGTCAGAGCGCTGATTAATTGTAACTTTCCTCGTATTTTCCCATAACTCTCCTCCTTGCCTTCACTTCTTAGAGATTCAAAAAACAAGGCATCATCAGCTCCACTTAAAAAAGCATTTCCTACTCCTTCTAAAACAAATGCACCTAGTATAACATAGTAAATATAGTCCTTCATTAGCAAGATTGATGAAAGAGTTAATAATGGAGTAATTGATAACAGAACTAGTCCCAATAGAACGATTTTCTTCTTACTAAACCTATCTCCTAAAATTCCGGAGGGAATCTCTGAAACTAATTGTGAAAATAGAAAAATAGATTGAAAAAATGCAAATTGTACTAAAGATAATCCCAAAAACTGAACAATAAAGATAATATTTACTATTCTAGTAAATCGTAAATTTGTAAAAATGATATATAGATAATATTTTAACTCTGATGAAATTTTATTGCTTCTCATACCACATTCCTTCTAATTCATCTTTTACTAACCAAAAATTATCAACATCAAAAGATTTAAAAATAGCTTCCAATTCTATTCTATTCATAAATTCATGAAACAATGGATCAGATTTTCTAGTTTTATTCAAAGATGCTGATTCAAAAATACCTATTTTCCCATTATTACTCCTATGCATGCGATTTCTACAACTAAGAGATGGCATATCTATATATATTTTGGGATATATTTTATTACTGATTCTCCAGGCTTTGCCAATTGCTTTACACTGACTTAACTCTTCACAAACTATAATTTCTTCAAAATTTTCTTCAAAATATTCTGAAATGAATTCTGGTAAATACGAAATGATTGATCTACGAAAATGAAGTAATAGTTCTGGTCCAAATACAATATTCTTTGCACTAGGCACTAAATCATACAAACCTTTTAATTCATCATCACTAAAGTTATGTTTTTTTAATATCTTATCAATCATTTTATAAGATAAATCTCTTCGAATTATTTTTATTTCAATGCCTACACGTTTTCCTAGCTGTTCAAAAAATATTTCTAAGCGTTTAACAAATTGTTGCCATCTTTCTTTTTCACAATCATCTTTACATGATTCAATAGGTGTATCCACATATATTGCACAATTTAAATTTTTCATGATGGCCTCATTAATAGGCATCAGTATATCAAAGTAAAAATTGATAGCCAGATTATCAATTTTTGCATCACAGCGATCAATACAAGCCCCCCCAACAACAAGACTGTTATTTGGAGAAAAATTACTTGTTTCATCAAAAACTATTAAATTATCCCTAAAACTAGCATCATAATTTAAGTCATTTAATGAAATTATCTGATTTAAATCTTTTTTATACATTTTTTTCACTAGTAAATTGGAAAAATCAATATCTTCAATCACAGGCATGTATTATCTTCCTTTCAATAGTCCTTTTTCAAGCATAATTCTAATAATTGAACGAATACCGCTCTCTTCCTTATATTGAATTTCATTTTTTGATTCATACACCGAACCTTCATTAATATATGATATTATATTGTCGAAGATTTCTTCTTTATATCTTGTACTAATATTAGAAAATGCTTCTCTTACTTTAGTCACACCTTCACTTTCTTCAAGTAACTCATCTGTTGAAAATAAATATCCATACTTAGATAAGGTATTACAATTCCCAGAGATTTGATTATATTTTTCAAGCAATAATGCCTGAGAATAATTTGAAGGCAAAAAATAATGTGGTTTTAAGCCTAATTCTAAACTCTCTAAATAAAATGTCAAACCAGGTGTTGTAAATATCCTACTTGCTTCACATGACGCTGATAGAAACTCTTTATGGGACATTACTTTAAATGTAACATTGTAGTCAAAACGGTTGTTTGATTCAATCCATTTTTTCTGCGTCATGTTACAAGCACAATCAATCTCATATTTATCAATATTAGGTATTTTTGAAAAAAGTTTTAGATAAAATAACATGTACTTTTTGAAAAATACATCATTTTCATATGGAGTAACTATACCAGCGAAATTTAATAGAATTTTATTGTTTTTGAAATCTTTTGTTTTTGTTATTCCTTCCGTATTAATAATAGGATTTATTGTTTGGATATTCTTATACTGCGATAAATTATTGGGATCAATAAAAGCATTTTGAACAAAATAAATATCATATTCGTTAATCCCATCTAGGGGTTTTTCCCACATCCAACTTAGACTATCAACAAATACACTTTTTACATTTAAATTTGTATCTCGTTGAATTTTAGGAATATTCAGATTCATAACATTAATTAAGAGTTCATAATTCTTAATATCTACTATTTTCAAAAAGCTTTCAGACCTAATTTCATCAGTATCACACTCGATGTATTCTAATCTATTACCAAAGTTGGTCTTAAAAAAATTTATAGATTCTCCATTTCCGCAAAATGTAATCTCTTTATATCCCATCTTCAATAGCTCTTTGATAATAGAATATAATTTGGAAGACGGACCAAAACCAAAATTTGTAGTTACTGTCAAAATTCTCATAACAATCACCTAATAAATATATGCTTTTCTATGTACTTTAATATTTTTAACCATTCAAGTTTATCTGGAAACTCATCTTCAGAATCATAATAAATAACATGAACCTGAGTACCTGTTGTGTGTAAACCTTCATACAATGGTGTTTTTGAACCGATTCTTTTGTTAATTCCTAAGACAATAGGAATAGAGTGCGCTGAAGCCCAACCAAGTTCCACAGCACATCCATAACTATTATTTGGAAAAGTAATATATACATTACTTTGTTTCAGTATCGAATAATCTCTAAGGGTACATTCTAAAGAATCTGCAATCTTTTTGCCAAATTCTTCTTCCTCTAGAGCACAAAACACATTATGACCATACGATCTCAAATCAGAAATAATCCCCTTAATTCTGGACTTTGTCGCAGTTTCTAACGGACTTTTCAAGTTCGGATTAATTATTCCTGTGATTGGTGTACCTAAAAAAATATCCATTGTTATTCATTCCTTTCTTTCGTTTCATTCAATGCACAACACTGAGTTAAAAAGTATTGTGCTCTTTGTTTAAAACTATAATATAAAACGTGAAAACATATCACTATTACAAATCGCGACGAGGCGATTAAGTGAGTGCTTCAGCCAATACATTTGAAAAAATCCATCATTATAACTGTAGTTCATCCTATTAGGTACAACCAACTGTGACCATAATACTAAAAAAATCAAAGAGAAAACTAGGAAGCTTGTCTTGTACATCTCAAAATACTGATTTTATAATGAAGATAAGACTAGAATGCTAATTAATAGATTTACAGATAAATATCTGATATCTTGTATTGCTTTACGATTTCTTAAGATTATAATTAGTAAATTTATTATTAGATAAGCGACTTGTTTATAAAAAGAAATAGGCCTTTCTCAAATTTGGTGAAGGAATACTCCTCGTGTTTCAATTACTCAAAATTAGAGTAAATAATAAATATATTACATTTATATTTTTTCAAACTTTCCCTCACAATTATTTATTAAATTGAAGAAACATCTACTAATAGCTATTCCCCCATTCTGAATAATAAATAGCTTAAGATAATAGCTTTGAAGTAAAGTATCCTCGTTAAAACAGATCTCTCCTTCAACTACTTTAGTTCCAATATTTTTAAAACGTATTCTTTTCAACTCTGGTGAGGTATTTGATGACTTTTCTACATATGTTGGTAGCTGTACTCCTAAGTAAACATCTCCTCTATGTTGTGGAGTAATAACAATCTTATATTTTATTCTTAATCTTTCTCTATCATAATTATCACACATAAAATCTACTTCTGGCATGCCTGTCATTGAAGTATTTTTATCACCGCACCTATAACAATAGAAAGAATTAATATTGAATAAATTGTTAGTTTCTGGAATATAGTTGCAACCAACACCCGAACTTCCACAACAACATATTTTTTTGAAAATACTACTTTCATCAATTATAGACCTAAAAATATTATATCGATCAAATTCGAAAAGCTCGTCATTTTGGTTCTGAATCATTATTTCAGCTATCTTTTTAGAAATAGGATTTACTCTATTTATTAAATTTTGTTCAAAATTTAAATATTTTTCTTCTGTCACTCCATAGGTACCTCTGCGTGTCATTTGCATGTAATCTGCTAAAACATTATTAGATAACTTTTTTACCTCATGTTCACTACTTAATAACCCAGACGAAACATATGAAGCAAGTCGCGATAAAATCATTTTGCTACTTTGGGTTAATCGGACAATCCCATTTATATTTTCAAGTGATTGATCTACTTTTCTAGTATTTGGGAGTCCAATATTAACAATTGAAACAAACGGCTGTACATCATTTAATTTATTATGAAGTTTGGTTCCAATATTTGTCAAATTTGAATCTGAAAAAATTTCATATATCTCTGGATTATCAATCGATTGAACAGCAATAGAAGCAACAATATTTCTTGCTATTCCATCGATAGCATCTAATGTTAAGTTGAATCTAGAATCATACAATCTACAATCATTAAACGGAAAATTACTACAAGATAATAAAAATAATGTTTCAACATTTATAGAGCTAATACGTATTGCTTTACTCTCATCCTTAAAAAAAGATTGCCCTTGATGGCCCCAAGAAGGAGCAAATTTTTCTTGTTGAGGAATTAATTTATTAAAACCATGCAAAGTGAAATCAGCTAAATTTAGATGATCTTCTTTTCCATGTCCATGAAAAACTAATTCTGACCAAGATTTTTCTTCCAAAAGATTTTTTATATTTTCATTTTCAAGCCTTTTTATATCAAAAATATCCCATTTGTTTTTTGTTTCACTAAATTCATTTAACTTTTTATGCGAAAAGACTGCTTTTCGTACTTCTTTTTCACTTTTTGAGTAAAACTGCTTTCCTATCATCCAAGACAATGAAGATAGATCTCTTCCTGTCAGTATGTACAGTTCAATATTATTTTTCTTACAATATTCTAATATAGTCAAAATTTTATATTGTGAAAAATCTTTATATAGTCCTATTACTACCAGATTTTCTATGTTTATCATCTCATTTAAAGAGGTCACCCACTTCTTACAAAATAACCTACAGTTTTTATAAAACTCTAAATCAGAAGATAGAGTGATCCCTGCATCGCATTGGTAAATTGGCGTTGTTTTATAGCATTCGGAATATTCATTGTTAATTCGCTTGATATTATGAAGTAAATCTTCTCTTTTGTGGTCAACAAAAATAGGAATTTCTCCTTGAAAATTTAAACCCATAGTATTAAAAGCATTCGAATACTCTTGTACATTATTTGATATTTTAAATAAATTCTGTTTTTTCAATTAAAGCCTCCCAAATTATAAATACCGTATTTTATACTATGTATCTATAAAATCTTAAGTCTTTAGATACTCTAAAGACTTAGGTGTACACCTAAACAATTTACCCACCAACAATGATGATAATATCCATCACCAAAACCAAAATCGGCAAAAATTTTGAAATTTTCTTCATACTCGGACTTCCTTTCCGTTTTTATTTATTGTACAATAAATAAAAACGGATTTAATTTTTGTTGGGAAAATGGGAAATTATGAAATCAAAACTTGGCATCACACTTAGAAAAGTTCGTAAAGGAAAACAAATTAGTCTATGCTCTGTAGCAGATGAACATCTTTCAAAATCTCAAATATCTAGATTCGAACGTGGGGAATCAGAGATATCTTGTATTCGACTTATCAATATTTTAGACCAATTACACATTACTTTAGATGAGTTTCTTGTTTTACATGATGAAGATTATACTAATACTGAATTATTCGCTAATTTAGTTCAATATATTCGTAAGCAATATTCATCACAAAACATCAATAATATAGCCGCTCTACTTTCTGACTCATCACATTACACTTTAAATTCGTTCGAGAAAACAATGATAAAATCCATTCTACATACAATGGATTCCAGCATTATTCCATCAAATAAAGAATTACTTCAATTGACAGATTATCTCTTCAAAGTTGAAAAATGGGGTTACTATGAAATCACTTTATTAGGTAACTGTGTACGAACAATAAACTACAACTCCTACTTCCTATTAACAAAGGAAATGTTGAACAATTACATCTACTCTTCATTGAATAAAACAAATAAGCGAATTGTCACTCAATTGGCCATCAATTGTCTAATTCTGAGCGTAGATAAGGAAGAATTTTCAAACTGTACTTATCTAATCACCGAAATAAAAGCATTATTAGATAATGAATTAAACTTTTATGAACAGACAGTTTTTCTCTATGCAACTGGTTACTTTGAATTTAAGCGTCATTCAGATAGCGGAATTGAAAAAATGAAACAGGCCATACAAGTCCTTGATATTTTAGGAGAAGACAAGTTAAAATTACACTATACTAGCCATTTCGATAAACTGGTAAACAAAGAATAGATGAAATGATTCTCTACTATTTAACATTTTACAAATCAAGGGTGTCTCCATAAACTCACAACATCTCTAATGATTTTACCCTAATAGCAATAGACAGTTAAAAAGCCCTGAAATCAGCTAAATTTCAAGGCTTTCTTTATATGCTATTGTATCAATTTACCTATTCTGATTTCTGTTGCTACTAGTTTAATTGTCATCCTTCAATACTTTCTAAATCTTTTAACTTAACCGAAACAATTTTTGAGACACCTGATTCTTGCATGGTCACTCCATAGATAGAATCAGCCGCTGCCATGGTTCCCTTACGGTGGGTTACGACGATGAACTGGCTGTCCTTGTCAAAGCGGTTGAGGTAATCCCCAAAACGTTTAACATTGGCTTCATCCAGCGCAGCTTCCACCTCATCCAAGATGACAAATGGAATGGTCTTGACACGAATAATGGAGAAGAGCAAGGCAAGAGCTGATAAGGCTTTTTCCCCACCACTCATGAGATTAAGCGACTGGATTTTCTTTCCTGGTGGTTGGACTGAAATCTCAACCCCAGCTGTCAGTAAGTCACCCTCAGTCAATATCAAGTCTGCCTGACCTCCGCCAAACATCTGTTTGAAGGTCACTTTAAAGGACTCACGAATAGCTTCAAAAGTTGATTTAAAGCGTTCCTTGACCTCATCATTCATCTCTGTAATGGTCTCAAGGAGCAGGTTTTTCGCTGACAAAATATCATTTCGCTGGCTATTGAGGAAATCCAGACGGCTGTGAACTTCTTCGTACTGTTCAATAGCATCCAAATTGACAGGCCCCAGTGAGCGAATAGCCTTCTCTAAATCCTTAACTTCTTGCTCTGCCAGATTGAGGTTTTCCAATTCATGTGCCTTTTCTAGTGCTTCAGTATAGCTAATCTGGTACTGGTCTGTTAATTGACTTTGTAAATGACGTAAGCGCTCGCTAACCTTTTCTTTCTTAGCTTCAGCACGTGTTTGCTTGCGAATCCACTCTTCATTCTGCTGGCGAGCCTGATCCAAATGACTAGCAATATCATCCAGCTGACCTTCAATATCATCCAATTCAAACTGCTTGCGAATCAAACCTTGTTGGAGATTTGTTTTCTGATTTTTGGCTTCTTCAGCCTGTTGACTGAGCAATTCTGTATCAACCTTCTCAAGATTGTCAACCTTTTCTTGAAGAAGACGCTGGATTTCCTCTTGTTCGATATTCAGATTATCCAATTCCTTGCCTAGACGGTCAATATCAGCCACTTCATAACGTTTTTGCCCTTGCAGTTCTGTCTTAAGCAGGCGAGCTTGCGCTAGCTCTTCCTGCAAGTTTTGATAACGTTCTTGGATGGCGTTTTTGTTAGACTTAATCTCTTCAATCTCAGCTTCCAGATTTTGCTTGTCACTGGCGATAGTAGTAAGATGCTCTTGGTATTTTTCCTTATCCGCTTGCCAATCTCCGTCAGAAAGACGATTTAATTCCTCTTCTTGAAGTTTCCAAAGAGTTTCTAGCTCTTCAACTTGTTGACTGGTTTGCTGATAAGAGAGGGATAAGCCCTGCTCCTGAATACGAGCCTGCTCTCCTTGAGATTTGATGGCTTCTAATGATTCGGTCAATCTAGCCATCTGGTCTTGTAAGGTCTTCAAAGCCACTTCTTCTGAACGAAGACTTGCTTCTTCTTCAGCAATTTCTTTTTGTAATTGCTCCAGTTCTGGCTTGATGAAAATGCTGTTATTCTGGCGATTAGCTCCACCTGCATAGGAACCACCTGTACGCAACTCTGTCCCATCCAATGTCACCATGCGAACCTGATAACGAACTTGTCGAGCAGCTTCACGCGCATGTTCTACTGTATCAAAAATCGCTGTCGTAGCTAGTAAATTCTTGAAAATAGCTTCCAGTCTAGTATCGAATGTCACCAACTCATCTGCCATGCCCAGAAATCCCGGACTTGCAGCGATAGCATCTTGATTCTGACTAGAAATCGTACGCGCCTTGATCGTTGTCAACGGAAGGAAGGTTGCGCGACCAGCCCTGTTGCGCTTTAGGAAATCAATCGCCTTAGTCGCCGCGTTCTCATCCTCTACGATGATGTGCTGACTGCTTGCTCCAAGCGCAATCTCTAAGGCAGTTTGATAATGAACATCAAAAGTCAGATGCTCACTAACTGCCCCAATAATCCCACCAAGGCGGTCTTTTTCTTGGAGGACACTCTTAACACCTGCATAAAAGTTACTATGATTTCTCAGGATATTTTCCAAACTTTGAGCTCTGGCCTGCTTGTTTTTGAGATTATCCAGACGGTCAAAGAGTTGACTTTGTTGAGCTTGATAGGAAGCTTTCTGCTCCTCTTGCTCCTTGGCAATAGCTTGGTAGTCGGCCAGTAATTTCTGAACCTGCTCCTTAGCAGATTCAAGCTCCGCCTTTTGCTGACTAGCCTTCTCTTTAGCTGTAGCCAGCTGTTCTTTCAGCTTTTCTAATTGATCTGCTTGTTTTTGAGAAAGCTGACGACTATTTTCCAACTCATTCTCAATACGAGTCAGTTGGTTTGAGACATCCGCTTCTTCTTGTAAAAGAGCTACAAAGCGTTCACGCAAAAGCTCAATCATCTGATCAGGATCATCTGAAAAAGCCAGCAATTCAGCCTCTAGTCGATTGAGTTTTTGATTATTTTGGACTAGATTTTCCTCTAAAAGTGCCAAAGAGCTTTCCTTATCAGATTTTTCTTTGCTGAGTGATTTTCTCTTATCTTCCAAAGTAGCCAAACGGGCTTGTGCTTCCTGTTGATTCAGGGCTACTTGCTCAGATTCCAGTTTCGATAGGGCTAATTTTCTCTCTAAATCACTAATTAGACTAGCCAAATCCATCAAACTGTCTTGGTCTTTGGCCATTTCAGCCTGTAAATCTTGGCGTTGCTTCTTGAGATTCTGATTTTCTTCTTCTAATTTTTCACGCTTTTGGTAATAGCTTGTCAAGAGTTCCTGAACCTGTACCAACTCTTCTTCTGTCGAGTCTAGTTCAGCCTTATTTTCCTTGATTTGAGCAACTAAAACATCCAAGTAAATAATCTTGCGTTGACCTTCCAAATCTAAAAACTTACGAGCATTTTCAGCTTGCTTCTCAAGAGGCTTGATTTGATTATCCAACTCGTAGATAATGTCTTCAAGGCGGTCTAAATTATCCTGAGTTTGCTGCAGTTTACTCTCAGTTTCTTTGCGACGAGTCTTGTATTTCAAAACCCCTGCAGCTTCTTCAAAAATAGCTCGGCGTTCCTCAGGCTTAGAATTAAAAATCTCCTCAACCTTCCCTTGGGAAATGATGGAGAAGGAATCTCGTCCCAAACCTGTATCCAAGAAAAGGTCATGAATATCACGCAGACGGACTTTCTTGCCGTCAATCTTGTATTCGCTATCTCCACTACGATAGATATGGCGCTCGACCTTGATTTCTTGACTAGCATCCTTGATAAATCCATCTTGATTATCCAGAGTCACAACTACAGAAGCATAATTGAGCGGTTTGCGACTTTCAGTTCCAGCAAAAATGACATCCGGCATCTTGCCGCCACGGAGACTCTTAACACTTGACTCCCCCAAGGCCCAACGCAGACTTTCTGTAATATTGGACTTTCCAGATCCATTGGGTCCAACAACTGCCGTCACACCTTGGTCAAAAACGACCTTGGTCTTATCAGCAAAAGACTTGAATCCCTGAATTTCGATTTCCTTTAAATACATGAATCCAGCCCTTTCTCAACGGCATTTTTGGCAGCTTCCTGCTCTGCTAATTTCTTAGAACGACCTTGGCCTTGACCGATGCTCTTACCTTCAACAAGAACTTCTACATCAAAGACCTTATCGTGAGCAGGCCCTGTTTCAGAAATCACCTGATAACGAATAGCCACATCACCATTGACCTGAAGTAACTCTTGGAGATGGGTTTTGTAGTCTGTAATCATCTCAAACTCGCCTGCTTCTACCTTAGGAATCATAACTTGGTAGATAAATTCCTTGACCTTGGCCACATCCTTATCCAAAAGAAGGGCACCAAGAAAGGCTTCAAAGGCATCACCAAGAATGGTGTCACGATTGCGACCACCAGATTTTTCTTCCCCTTTACCCAACTTGATAAACTGGTCAAACTGGCAATCACGCGCAAAACCAGCTAAACTCTCCTCACGGACAATCATAGCACGGAGTTTTGATAGGTCACCTTCAGGCTTTTTAGGATATTTTTTATATAGATATTCTGAAATCAATAACTGTAGAACAGCGTCTCCTAAAAATTCCAAGCGTTCATTGTGTGAAATTTTTAAGAGGCGGTGCTCATTGGCATAACTCGTATGAGTAAAGGCAGTCTCCAGTAACTTTTTGTCTGCAAATTCGATTGCAAAATGGTTCTTTAGTACAGTTTGTAATTCTTTCATACCAACCTCTTTCTAACTGATAACAGTCCTTTTTATTATATCAAAAAAAGCCTCCTGAGTCACTCTAAAACGGGACTGGAGGGGATTTGGGCATTCTTTAGACAGAGATTTTCAGTTTTATACTCAATGAAAATCAAAGAGCAAACTAGGAAACTAGCCGCAGGCTGCTCAAAGCACTGCTTTGAGGTTGTAGATAAAACTGACGAAGTCAGCTCAAAACACTGTTTTGAGGTTGTGGATAGAACTGACGAAGTCAGTAACTATATCTACGGCAAGGCAAAGCTGACGTGGTTTGAAGAGATTTTCGAAGAGTATTAGTGATAAAAA
>NZ_VMNC01000084.1:0-12446 GCF_013277505.1 Streptococcus sp. k-378
TGAAACTAAGCAACTATAAAATATTAGCAATAAGCCTATTTAGAGATTTTAATATAGGAGGTGAAAAATATAGAGCAACAAACTTTTATATCTATACTTTTGTTGAGAACTTAGAAAGTATAGGAGATAAACCGTCACAATGGAACTCTGATTTGAATCATTCACTCAATGAAGAGGGTATGTATCTGAATAAAGAGGCTTTGATTCATTTTGAGTATAATGAATCAGAAAAAATATGGTATTATAAATAGGAAAAGGAGATAAATTATCATGGAAATTAATCAAGTAATCATTAACATTTCTGCTAGACATGTTCATTTAAAGAGGGAACATTTAGATATTTTATTTGGTGAAGGATACCAACTAAACAAGTTAAAAGATTTGTATCAGCCTGGTGAATTTGCTGCTGAAGAACAGGTTACAATTCAGTCGGCATCTGGCGAGATTAATCGTGTCAGGGTATTAGGACCAATTCGTCCTTATACACAAGTTGAGGTTTCTAAAACAGATTCTAGATTATTAAAGATAACTCCACCAGTACGTACTTCGAGTGAGATTGAAAACTCTTCACCGATTACCATTATAGGACCTAATGGAAGAGTTAATTTAGATGAAGGGTGCATTATTGCTAATAGACATATTCACTTTGCCACAGAAGAAGCTGAGGAAATGGGTCTTGAAAATGGAGATATAGTTTCTGTTGAAGTAAAAAGCGAAAAAAGTGCTACTTTGCATGATGTTCATTGCAGAGTGAGTGATAAATATAGATTGGAAATGCATATTGATACTGATGATGCGAATGCACTTCTTTTATCAGGAGGTGAGATTGGCACGATTATAAAAGAGTAGAATGGAGATTATCGAAAGTTGATTAAGGCATTAATAATTAGAAATTTTCAAATGTATACTAGATTTTTTCCAGTAGCTCTATTCCTGAATCGATTGTTAGATGCCATTTTTCAGCTTTTAGGGTATTGGTTAATTGCTCATTATCTTTTTAATAACAAATTAGTAGTTAGTCAAGTAGAAGTGATTGATTATTTTACTTTCGCTGCTGCTGGGATGCTTTACTACAATGTTGCTGTTGCTATTTTGATGAATGTAGGGCGTTCATTGATGGTTGAGGTCCGAGAGGGAACCTTGGAAAGCTTATTTATAACTCCATATAGTATTTTCAGCTATTATATAGGCGTGTTCATTGAACAGCTTGGAAGAACTTTTATGGAGTTTTGTTCACTTTTTATTATTTCTATTTTGCTCGGTGCAAAGTTCATGGCAACTCCAATATCCTATTGGCTGTTGAGTTATATTGTTATTGTTTTAATATCATTTTCTATGAGTGTTTTTGTTGCTAACATAATGCTCTGGTTAAGAGATACATTTATAAGTCAGAATACGTTATTTATTTTGATATTTTTAGTATCTGGTGTTACATTTCCTAGGACAGTGCTTCTTGATTTTCTAAAATGTGTTGGTGATTTATTACCAATTACTTATGGCTTAGAGATAGTTAGACTAATATCTTCTGGAGATTTGGAATCGCTTCAACTATGTCTATTGATTTTTAAAGTTTTACTTCTCTCATTAGTTTTTATTGTGATTGGCTTGCTCAGTTATAAAAAGATGGAGAAGAAAGTGATCGAATATTTAACAATTTAGGAGAATTCCGATGTTAGAAGTAAAAAATGTATCTAAAAGTTATCTTACAAAAACGAAGATTAATTTACTAAAAAGAAAAAGCAAGCTATTAATAATGTTTCATTAAAAATTCCAAGAGGAAAAATAATTGGAGTTTTAGGAGAAAATGGGGCAGGCAAAACAACCTTAATAAAAATGATGACAACGCTTCTAAAACAAGATTCAGGAGAAATTACAATTAATGGAATTGATATTAATGATAATTTAAAGGATACTCGAAGTAAAATCAATGTTATAAGTGATGGAGAGAGAAATCTTTTTATATGGTCTAAAATTGATACTTCAATTTCATATGACCACTTATTGAGAAAATTAACATCTGAATATGATGTATCAGAGAAAAAAGCAGATAAAGACTTGAAAAGAATTATTAACCAATTTAGTGAACTTGAGTTTGTTTCAGTTAAGGGAGGTTAATGTTGCTTTTTCTGAAATATATTTAATGCTTATATCGAAAATACTTAGAAAAGTCTTGAAGTTTTGTGGCTCTTTATCAACTTGTAGTGGGGTGATGAAAAGAGTGGTTAATACTAGACATACTTCAAAAAGCATTGTACGATAGTAACATGAAATTAGCTAAACAAGAAATCACCTTTCTCTTTAAAGACCTTACTAAGCCTCTAACACAAAGTCTTCCAATCGTTCTGCTTTGTTTGATGGGAAAATCCTATCAAGAGATGATAGAGCGTCTAGACTGTAGTTTGGTGAAATTTAAAGAAGGATGAGGAGTTAGGTTCGGACTCTCTCCTTCAAGAAAGACGTGGTGGTTGTAACCACGTTTATATGACAGTCAAGGAATAGATAGTTTTCCGGTCATTTGAAAACTTCAGAGGAAGAGGAAGTTGTTACAGTAGATTTCCTGCAAAATCTAGATTGAATTGTAATAAAAATGAATTCATTGCTTATAACGTACCGGACTAGGATATACAGGCCGTTGTAGGACAAGTGTTCTAGAGATTGTTTCTCAGGAGGTTTAGTGATACTCCATTTCTTCAGTCCTATCAAAAGGAGATTAGTCGTTCCTACACAGGTGATGCTTTCTGTCAACTGTTGAAGCGACATAGCTGGCGCACTGTTGCCCTAGGTCCTAAGAAAGCAGGCGCTCAAACCATTGCCGCGTCTAAACATCCCATCTCTATTCAAGAAGGTAAGAAAACGCTTTAAAGATAGTAGATGCTTTCGTAAGCTTGGGTTCATGCATCAAAGATGAGGCTGGTTTCGGATAGGCAGTAAACTAGGATCTTGTTAGCCACCTAAAGGAATAGGTCCTCCTGTCCATAGTCATTCCGTGCATGAATTCTCTTACTGTTAGAGAGCTGTTGATGCTTATAGAGGAGCATCCTTTTTCCTGCTTGCCGGAGGATGCCATACTGAATGGAGGAAAGCTTGTTTACAAGAACTGTCACAGGCCTATCCAACTGATTTTATTTTACTAGTCATGGATCATGCCCTAGGGCATCCATCAAGTAGCTTAACTATTCCAAATCATATTGGCTTTCCCTTTATTCCCCCATACAGGCCAGAGATGAATCCTATTGAACAGATGCAGAAAGAGCTTGGTGAAGGTGGCTTCCAGAATAAAGCATTTCAAACCTTGGAAGCTGGCATTGATACATTTCAAGAGATCATACAAGGATTAGAGAGGAGTGTTGTAAAGTCCATCGTTAAAAGAGAATGAACCAGAATGCTTTTTGAAAATAGATATGAGTATTAGTTGAACTACCCTATGCCGAACGGCACCTACGGTGGTGTGAGAGGGACTAGTCTTAGCCCCTACTCGATTCAATCTGTACCCACACAATTCTTCTTTTTTTATCTTGTGATTCACTCTGTTCTATTTTAAAATGAAATGGTAGCTACCAATATAAATGATGAGGATAAAACAAATGACTGAAAATCGTTATGAATTAAATAAAAATTTGGCACAGATGCTCAAAGGTGGGGTTATCATGGACGTTCAAAATCCTGAACAGGCTCGTATTGCAGAGGCTGCTGGTGCGGCTGCTGTTATGGCTTTGGAGCGGATTCCAGCTGATATTCGTGCAGCTGGTGGTGTTTCCCGTATGAGTGATCCAAAGATGATTAAGGAAATCCAAGAAGCGGTTAGCATTCCAGTGATGGCTAAGGTTAGAATCGGGCATTTTGTTGAAGCTCAGATTTTAGAGGCTATTGAGATTGACTATATCGATGAGAGTGAAGTTTTATCTCCAGCTGACGATCGTTTCCATGTGGACAAGAAAGAATTTCAAGTACCTTTTGTCTGTGGAGCTAAGGACTTGGGGGAAGCCTTGCGTCGTATCGCTGAAGGTGCTTCCATGATTCGTACTAAAGGAGAACCGGGTACAGGAGATATTGTCCAAGCTGTTCGCCATATGCGTATGATGAATCAGGAAATTCGCCGTATTCAAAACCTACGCGAGGACGAACTTTATGTTGCTGCCAAGGAATTGCAAGTCCCTGTAGAATTGGTTCAATACGTCCATGAACATGGGAAATTGCCAGTTGTAAACTTCGCAGCTGGAGGCGTTGCAACGCCAGCAGATGCTGCACTTATGATGCAATTAGGGGCAGAGGGTGTATTTGTCGGTTCAGGTATTTTTAAGTCAGGCGATCCTGTTAAACGAGCGAGTGCCATTGTTAAGGCTGTGACTAACTTCCGTAATCCTCAAATCCTAGCTCAAATCTCTGAAGATCTAGGAGAAGCTATGGTTGGTATCAATGAAAATGAGATCCAAATTCTCATGGCTGAGCGAGGAAAATAGATGAAAATCGGAATATTGGCCTTGCAAGGTGCCTTTGCAGAGCATGCAAAAGTGCTAGATCAATTAGGTGTCGAGAGTGTTGAAATCAGAAATTTAGAGGATTTTCAGAAATCTCAGAGTGACTTGTCGGGTTTGATTTTGCCTGGTGGTGAGTCTACAACCATGGGCAAGCTCTTACGAGACCAGGACATGCTGATTCCCATTCGAGAAGCCATTCTATCTGGTTTACCAGTATTTGGAACCTGTGCAGGCTTGATTTTGCTGGCTAAGGAAATTACTTCTCAGAAAGAGAGTCATCTAGGAACTATGGATATGGTGGTCGAGCGCAATGCCTATGGGCGCCAATTAGGAAGTTTCTATACGGAAGCAGAATGTAAGGGAGTTGGTCAGATTCCAATGACCTTTATCCGTGGTCCAATTATCAGCAGTGTTGGAGAAGATGTAGAAATTCTAGCAACAGTGAATAATCAAATCGTTGCAGCCCAAGAAAAAAATATGTTGGTAACTTCTTTTCATCCTGAATTGACTGATGATGTAAGCTTGCACCAGTACTTTATAAATATATGTGAAGAAAAAAGATAGTAAAAAAGCGCAAAAAATCACTTCCTGTGCTATACTATAATTGAAATTTTTTTAGTTTTTGCGTTAGAACTGTTTCCTCAGTCCTAGCGCCTTTTCTTTTTGATAAGTATGCTTGGTGGAGAGTAGTTTGTAAATGATTCTGAAGATCTTATGAGCACAAGCAATGACGGCTTTCATATTGCTTCCTCTTTAGGAAATTCGATTATAAAACTCTAAGCAGGCTCTGCCTGCTTAGAGTTTTACATGTAATAAACAATGGCGATGTATTGAAGTGCGGACGCAGCTAGGATAAAGAGATGCCAAATCATGTGGAAATAAGGTTTTTTCTTGGCGTAAAATCCAGCTCCAACTGTATAAGAGAGTCCGCCAGTTACCATGAGACTCCAGAAAATGGGTGTTGTTTGACTGATAATGGCAGGAATGATAGTCAGAACCAACCAGCCCATAATTAGGTAAAGAGCAAGGCTAAATTTCTCATTGACTTTTTTAGCAAAGATTTTATAGAGAATACCAAAGATGGTCGTTCCCCATTGGATGGCAATAATTAGATAGCCAAACCAGTTATTCATTAAGGTCAAGACGACGGGCGTATAAGAGCCTGCGATAGCCACATAAATCATAGAATGGTCGATGATTCGCAAGACATATTTATGGGTCGAGCCATAGGCCATAGAGTGATAAATGGTGGATGAGAGGAACATGAGAAAGAGACTGATGACGAAAATGGAAACGCCGATAGAGGATAAAAATCCGTGTGTCTCATAACTATAGGTGGACGAAATAGGGAGTAAAATGAGCATGATGACTGCACCCACAGCATGGGTCACACTATTAGCAATCTCCTCTCCAAAACTGAGTTGTTTGCTGAGCTTTAGGCTTGTATTCATTAGATTTCCTCCTCTTGAGTATGATGGATTAAGGCTAGAGTTTGATGATAGAGTTTAACGGTTTGGCAGCTGGTTTGGATAATGGGGTTAGCTGGATCCATTCCTTGGTTCATGTAGTCCACAAAAGCATCGTAGAGTTGGTCTGAACTTGCTTGAGTTTGGAGAGTATTAAGTGTCTGGGCTATTTCTTGAATAGAAAAGACAGACTTGAGGGTTGTAATAGCAATCAGACGGGCAATCTGTTGGCGTTGGTATTTTTTCTTGTCAGGCTTTGTCAGGTAACCATGTTTGACATAATTGTTGACCATAGATGCTGTCAGGCCCTTGTCTTTATCAGGAGAGATAGGGGCGCAGACCTGATTGACATAGAGTAAAACCTGGTCCAGATAGAGGTCAATATTGGGGATTTCTGCCCATTTTGGGTAGGAAAAGGTAGTTTTCATTTTCAACTCCTCTTTATCTAGTTTTAATAACTAGATTATAAAATAATAAAAACAGAAAGTCAAGTTTTAACTGCTTGTGAAAAGGATTAAATTATGCTATGATGGGAGAAACTAGTCAGAAATGAGGAGAAAAGATGGAGATTCGTTTAGCTTTTCCAAATGAAGTAGATGCCATCATGCAGGTGATGGAGGAAGCCAAGAAATGTTTAGCAGATGCTGGTAGTGACCAGTGGCAAAATGGTTATCCAAATGCGGACATTATTATCGATGATATTATCTCAGGTCAAGCTTACGTAGCCTTGGAAGAGAGAGAACTATTAGCCTATGCTGCTGTGACTAAGAGTCCAGAGGAGGCCTATGAAGCTATTTATGAGGGAAAATGGCAAGCTGGAGAGTCAGAATATCTAGTCTTTCACCGTATTGCTGTGGCAGCAGTTGTGCAGGGACAAGGAGTTGCTCAAACCTTCTTAGAGGGCTTGATTGAAGGTTTTGATTATCTTGATTTTCGCTCAGATACCCATGCTGAAAACAAAGCTATGCAACATATTTTTGAAAAACTCGGTTTTAAACAGGTTGGTAAGGTTCCAGTTGATGGCGAACGCTTGGCCTATCAAAAATTGAAGAAATAATGCAAAAGAAGTACGCAAAAATGCTCTATTCTTCGCCGATTGGCTCCCTTTCTCTCGTAGCTGATGACCATTATTTGTATGGAATTTGGGTTCAGGAGCAGAAGCATTTTGAGAGGGGACTAGGAGATGAAACGATAGAAGAAGTTGTTAGTCACCCCATTTTAGACCCAGTTATTGCTTGTTTAGATGCTTACTTTAAAGGCAAGCCTCAGGATTTATCCGACTTGCCCTTGGCTCCAATTGGAACGGATTTTGAAAAGCGAGTTTGGGACTATTTACAGGGCATTCCTTATGGTCAGACAGTGACATATGGGCAAATAGCCCAAGACCTGCAAGTGCCTTCTGCTCAAGCAATTGGTGGAGCGGTAGGACGCAATCCTTGGTCTATTCTAGTACCTTGTCACCGTGTGCTGGGAGCAGGCAAGCGTCTGACTGGTTATGCCGCAGGAGTGGAAAAGAAAGCCTGGCTCTTGGAGTATGAAGGCGCAGATTTTAAAGATATGAATAATAGAAAGTGAAAGACATGTTAGAATTTATCGAATACCCAAAATGTTCAACTTGTAAAAAAGCAAAACAAGAATTAAACCAACTCGGTGTGGACTACAAAGCCGTCCATATCGCCGAAGAAACACCTAGCCAAGAAGTTATTTTAAACTGGCTGGAAACCTCAGGGTTTGAATTGAAGCAATTTTTTAACACCAGTGGAATCAAATACCGTGAACTAGGGCTGAAAGATAAGGTAGGAAGTCTGTCGAACCAAGAAGCAGCTGAGTTACTAGCAAGCGACGGTATGTTGTTAAAACGGCCCATTTTAGTAGAAAATGGAACTGTTAAGCAAATCGGTTATCGAAAAGCTTATGAAGAATTGGGACTGAAATAGTTTTTACTTATCTCTTTGATAGATAAAATATATAGCCTCCCTGTTTCAAAGTATGATAAACTAGTAGGTAGACAAAGTCTGTATCTGACCGTAGCAAATAATTTCATTGACGGCAGAAGTATGGTAGAATGAATCATTATCAGGAGAGGATGTTTTTATGAATGTTACAACGATTTTAGCATCAGATTGGTACCAAAACTTGATGCAATTGATTCCGGATGGCAAGCTTTTTAGTCTGCGTTCGGTCTTTGATGGAATCCCGAGAATTGTCCAACAACTGCCAACAACGATTATGTTGACAATTGGTGGTGCCTTTTTTGGCTTGGTTTTGGCACTTCTTTTTGCCATTGTGAAGATCAATCGTGTCAAGATTTTATATCCCTTGCAGGCCTTCTTTGTTAGTTTCTTAAAAGGGACACCGATTTTGGTGCAACTCATGTTGACCTACTACGGAATTCCTTTGGCTTTGAAAGCCCTCAATCAGCAATGGGGTACTGGTCTCAATATCAATGCCATTCCAGCTGCTGCTTTTGCGATTGTTGCTTTTGCTTTTAATGAGGCAGCTTATGCGAGTGAAACCATTCGTGCAGCTATTCTCTCAGTTAATCCTGGTGAAATTGAGGCGGCACGCAGTCTGGGGATGACCCGAGCACAAGTTTATCGTCGCGTGATTATTCCAAATGCAGCCGTTGTGGCGACTCCAACCTTGATTAACTCCCTCATCGGCTTGACCAAGGGAACTTCCCTAGCCTTCAGTGCGGGTGTTGTGGAAGTCTTTGCCCAAGCTCAGATTCTGGGTGGAGCTGATTATCGTTACTTTGAGCGATTCATCTCTGTAGCCCTTGTTTATTGGGTAGTCAATATCGGAATTGAAAGCCTCGGTCGTTTCATCGAGAGAAAAATGGCTATTTCTGCACCAGATACAGTGCAAACAGATGTGAAAGGAGACCTTCGTTAATGATTAAGATTTCGAATTTAAGCAAATCCTTTTCAGGACAGACTGTCTTGGATCATCTGGACTTGGATATTCAAAAAGGGGAAGTTGTAGCCTTGATTGGTTCTTCAGGAGCTGGAAAATCAACCTTCCTTCGCAGTCTCAATTATCTTGAAACACCTGACAGTGGCTCTATTCAGATTGATGATTTTTCAGTTGATTTTTCTAAAATCACTCAAGAAGAAATCCTTGCCCTACGCCGTAAGCTGTCTATGGTTTTCCAACAGTTTAATTTGTTTGAACGCCGCACAGCACTTGATAATGTGAAAGAAGGCTTGGTTGTTGTCAAGAAATTATCTGACCAAGAAGCAACCAAGATTGCCAAGGAAGAGTTGGCTAAGGTTGGACTTTCTGACCGTGAAAACCATTATCCTCGTCATTTATCAGGTGGACAGAAGCAACGGGTTGCCTTGGCGCGTGCTCTCGCTATGAAACCAGATGTCTTGCTCTTGGACGAACCAACTTCAGCCCTTGACCCAGAATTGGTCGGAGAAGTAGAAAAGTCTATTGCAGATGCTGCTAAGTCAGGTCAAACCATGATTTTGGTCAGTCATGACATGTCCTTTGTAGCCCAAGTGGCTGATAAGATTCTTTTCCTAGATAAGGGGAAAATCATTGAGTCTGGAACACCGGATGAGATTATCTACCATCCTAAAGAAGAGCGCACAAAAGAATTCTTTGCTAGTTACAAACGGACTTATATTTGATATAATAGATAAAGGAAAACTCAGTTAGCTGGACTAGCTGAGTTTACTCTTTAAAAAAGAAAGAAATGAGAGAAATCATGCTACTGCAACTATTTTCTTTATATTTCGAGAGTTTAATCTTGGCCACCATCCTTGTCCTGATTTTTTTAGGAATTTGGATTGGACTGAGAGCCATGTCGGGAGTTGATAAGACAGTTAAGGCTCGCCAAGCCCATCTCTATGATATGATTATGATTGGGGTCTTGGTTGTTCCAGTATTATCCTTTGCGGTTATGAGTTTAATTCTTGTTTTCAAGGCATAATCCTTGCTTGATTGACAAGAAAGAGTTAGAATAAAGATAGTTACAACAAGAAAGAAGGAATCTATATGTACGATACTATTATTATCGGTGCTGGACCTGCAGGTATGACTGCAGCCTTGTATGCTGCTCGAAGCAATTTGAAAGTAGCCTTGATTGAAGGTGGTCTGCCAGGTGGTCAGATGAATAATACCTCTGATATCGAAAATTATCCTGGATACGCTAATATTAGTGGGCCAGAATTGGCAGAAAAAATGTTTGAACCGCTTGAAAATCTTGGTGTTGAGCACATTTATGCTTATGTTGAAAATGTCCAAGACCATGGTGATTTTAAGAAAGTGATGACTGATGACCAAACATATGAAACACGTACAGTTATCGTAGCAACTGGTTCTAAACACCGTCCTTTGGGAGTACCTGGAGAAGAAGAACTGAACAGTCGTGGTGTTTCTTACTGTGCCGTGTGTGATGGTGCCTTCTTCCGTGACCAAGATTTGTTGGTAGTTGGTGGTGGAGATTCAGCTGTTGAAGAAGCCCTCTTCTTGACTCGCTTTGCCAAGACTGTTACCATTGTTCACCGTCGTGACCAACTTCGTGCTCAAAAGGTTTTACAAGATCGAGCCTTTGCGAATGAGAAAATCAGCTTTATCTGGGATTCTGTAGTCAAGGAAATCAAGGGTGAAAACCGAGTAGAATCTGTCGTATTTGAAAATGTGAAAACAGGTCAAGTGACAGAGCAAGCCTTCGGCGGTGTCTTTATCTATGTTGGTTTGGACCCTGTTAGCGATTTTGTTAAAGAATTGAATATTCAAGATCAGGCAGGTTGGATTGTGACAGATAACCACATGAAAACTGCAGTTGATGGTATTTTTGCGGTTGGAGATGTTCGCTTGAAAGACCTTCGCCAAGTTACAACAGCAGTTGGAGATGGAGCTATCGCTGGTCAAGAAGCCTATAAATTTATCACAGAACATAGTTAATCATAAAAAAGTTTCCAATCAGATGACTGGAAACTTTTTTATAGTCTATTTCGGAAAACTTCGTACATGAGAATGGCCGCAGCAACACTAGCATTAAGGCTTTGAACATGTCCATTCATGGGAATGGTAATCATTTCATCGACCTGTTTTTTGATGTTGCTAGAGATGCCTTTTCCTTCATTTCCGATGATGAGGGCAATTTTCCCTTTTGTATTCCACTTGTGGCAAGGAGTACCATTCATATCCGTTCCAAAGGTCCAGAAGCCTTCATCCTTGACTTTGTCCAGAGTTTGACTGAGATTGGTCACTCGAGCGATTGGAACGTGCTCAATAGCACCTGTGGCTGTTTTGGCAACGACAGGAGTTACTCCGACAGCACGGTGCTTGGGAATGATGACACCTGAAACATTGGTTGCATCGGCTGTTCGCAAGATAGAACCCAGATTATGGGGATCGGTTAGACCATCTAGAATCAATAGAAGTGGATTTTCTTCTTGGCGTGTTTTTGCAAGGATGTAATCTAGCTCGCTATAGGCAAATTCAGACACTCGTAGAACAAAACCTTGATGAACAGCACCTTCAGTCATCTCAGAGAGAGATTTTTTTGATGTCCAAGAAATGGACACCTTCTTTTCTGTAGCTAGTTCCTTGACTTTCTCAACATTCTTACCTCGGAGATCTTCTTGGAGGTAGAGTTTGTTTCCTGTATTTGCAAGGAGGGCTTCGGTAACGGCGTGGACACCATAGACAATATCATTTGTTTTCATGCCTCTATTATAACACAAAACCCCGTCTTGCAACGGGATTTTCTTTATTCAAGAATCAGTAAACCATCTTTAACTGCAAATGGGTCTTTTTCATTGATGCGATCGTAAAACATGATACCGTTAATGTGGTCAATTTCATGCTGAACAACAATGGAGTTGTAGCCTTTGAGTTTGATACGG
This sequence comes from Streptococcus sp. k-378, assembly GCF_013277505.1. NCBI lineage: Bacteria > Bacillati > Bacillota > Bacilli > Lactobacillales > Streptococcaceae > Streptococcus > Streptococcus sp. k-378. Next base: position 11,809 of record NZ_VMNC01000084.1, read on the forward strand.
TGTTTTTCTCCATCTTTGTCAAAGTAGTCAACAGTAACGCGGGCATGGCGAACAACATAGCCAGGCACGTTACGGTCAACAGACAGGCAACCTTCTCCTTCGCCAAGAGCAGCGTCTTGAACAGAGTGAGAGACGATTTTTGGATTGTACATAATGGCTTGTAAATCATAGGCTTCCTCTGGAGTTTCGCCTTCTTCAACAATATTTGGCACCAAAACAGCGATAATGCGTTTTGAGATATCCAATTGAGGAGCAGCAAGTCCAACCCCACCGCGTAGCCCCATCTTTTCAGCCATGACAGGATCTTGGGAATGTTTGAGGAATTGCATCATCTTTTCGCCAAGGATGATTTCTTGGTCACATAGGGGGAAAGTAACTTCCTCAGCAACCGCGCGTAGAGTTGGATTCCCCTCGCGGATAATATCGTTCATATCAATTAAGTGAGCAGCTTTTGTAATACGTTCTATAGCAGACATTTTCTCTCCTTTCATTACCTCTACATGATAACACAAAATGACAAGGATTGAAAGTATTATAGCCTTTAGGATTTATAGAAAATAGATAGGAAGTTCAATTCATACTCAATGAAAATCAAAGAGCAAACTAAGAAGCTAGCCGTAGGTTGCTCAAAGCACTGC
>NZ_VMNC01000085.1:0-11798 GCF_013277505.1 Streptococcus sp. k-378
AAAATAAGTTAAAGTCCTAAACTAATTTTCACAGCTAAGAATAGTAGAAGTTAATCTGATAAAAATCGAAAAAACCAGTGGAATTCCGTGTCAGGGTAAGTTCCACTGGTTTTCATAGTCTATTAAAGTTCGAATGAAACCTATTTATAGTAGATTGAAACTAGAATAGTACACCTCTAATTCTAAAACATTGTTAGAAATCGATTTGACTGTCCTGATCTATTCGTCCTATTCTTATTTCATTTTACAATATAAAAGAAATAAATACAGCTGACTATCATGATTTTTATAATCAAGCGATTACTGAAATAAGAAATGGGATAAAAATGGATAGAGATGTTACATAAGAAATTGTAAGAGGTCTGTTCCCTCTTGATAAAATGACTCTCATTTGACTTTTTGCACCAAAAGTAGCATCATATTCGGTGCAAAGGAGGTGCGATAGATGAACTATAAGCAGGAAATAGTAAACAGGATAGAAAATTTTGAATCGAATCAAATTTTTATAGCAAATGATTTCTTTGATATTGCAGGATATGAAACTGTTCGTAGTACATTAAATCGTCTTGTAAAAGACAAAAAGGTTACTCGCATTTTGAAAGGTATTTATTATAAACCAAAATATATAGAACTGATTGGAGAGTATGCAATGGCCTCTGTGGATGAAGTTGCTGATGCTATTGCTAGAAAATATAATTGGACCATTGCTCCATCGGGGAACACAGCCCTTAATTTACTTGGTTTATCTACGCAGGTACCAGCAAAATGGATCTATATATCAGATGGAAGATATGCCAGTTTTAATGTTGGTAAGGCAAGAATAGAATTTAAGCATAGAAATAATGGAGATATTTCAAATATGTCAACCTTAACTGCAATGGTGATACAATCTGTCAAGGCAATAGGGAAAGAGAACATTACTTCTCAGCAGATTGACTACTTACGGAAAAAATTATCTGAAGAAGAAAAGTCAACATTACTAGCTGAAGGTAAAACTACAAGTGTCTGGGTATATAGTATTATCAAGAAAATATCAGAGGTATAGGGATGTTTGAGGATAAATCGACTGGGAAAAATAAATCAATTTCTCAGAATGTTTTTAGAAGTGACGGTGTCTATTCTAGCTTCAATCTACTAGAAATTCCATAGATAGAAAACTAGATGGTTCCTACAGATAGGGCTGATCTAGTTGATGTGAGATGCTTTGGCTTGCTAGAGGAATTGTGGATTGCCAAACTGTATCATTGAAATTATTGCTTAAATTTGTTATGATATAAATATGAATAAAAGTAGACTGGGACGTGGCAGACACGGGAAAAAGAGACATATATTATTGGCTTTGATTGGTATTTTAGCAATTTCTATTTGCCTATTAGGCGGATTTATTGCTTTTAAAATGTATCAGCAAAAAAGTTTTGAGCAAAAGATTGAATCGCTCAAAAAAGAGAAAGACGATCAATTAAGTGAGGGAAATCAGAAGGAGCATTTTCGTAAGGGTCAAGCCGAAGTGATTGCCTATTATCCTCTCCAAGGTGAGCAAGTGATTTCCTCTGTTAGGGAGCTGATAAATAAAGACATTAAGGACAAGCTAGAAAGTAAGGACAATCTTGTTTTCTACTATACAGAGCAAGGAGAGTCAGGTTTAAAGGGAGTCGTCAATCGTAATGCGACCAAACAAATCTATGATTTAGTTGATTTTAAGGTTGAAGAGACTGAAAAGACCAGTCTAGGAAAGGTTCACTTAACAGAAGATGGGCAACCTTTTACACTTGACCAACTGTTTTCAGATGCTAGTAAGGCTAAGGAACAGCTGATAAAAGAATTGACCTCCTTTATAGAGGATAAAAAAATAGAGCAAAACCAGAGTGAGCAGATTGTAAAAAGCTTCTCTGACCAAGACTTATCTGCATGGAATTTTGATTATAAGGATAGTCAGATTATCCTTTATCCGAGTCCTGCGGTTGAAAATTTAGAAGAGATAGCCTTACCAGTATCTACTTTCTTTGATGTTATCCAATCTTCGTACTTACTCGAAAAAGATGCGGCCTTGTACCAGTCTTATTTTGATAAGAAACATCAAAAAGTTGTCGCTCTAACCTTTGATGATGGTCCAAATCCAGCAACGACTCCGCAGGTATTAGAGACTCTAGCTAAATATGGTGTTAAAGCCACTTTCTTTGTGCTTGGGAAAAATGTTTCTGGGAATGAGGACTTGGTGAAAAGGATAAAATCTGAAGGTCATGTTGTTGGAAACCATAGTTGGAGCCATCCGATTCTCTCGCAACTCTCTCTTGATGAAGCTAAAAAACAAATTACTGATACTGAGGATGCGCTAACTAAGGCGCTGGGTTCTAGTTCAAAACTCATGCGTCCGCCTTATGGAGCCATTACAGACGACATTCGCAATAGCCTCGATTTGAGCTTTATCATGTGGGATGTGGATAGTCTGGACTGGAAGAGTAAAAATGAAGCATCTATTTTGACAGAAATTCAGCATCAAGTAGCTAACGGCTCTATCGTTCTGATGCATGATATTCACAGTCCGACAGTCAATGCCTTGCCAAGGGTCATTGAGTATTTGAAAAATCAGGGTTATACCTTTGTGACCATACCAGAGATGCTCAATACTCGCCTAAAACCTCATGAACTGTATTATAGCCGTGATGAATAAGCAAGAAAAAATAGGTCTGTCAGATATGTGATAGACTTATTTTTTACAGAAGATAGTACTAATTAGCAAAAAAATTATGCTATAAATGATAAAGAAAATAGAAGGAGAAGCATATGAATACCTATCAATTAAATAATGGAGTAAAAATTCCAGTTCTAGGATTTGGAACTTTTAAGGCTAAGGATGGGGAAGAAGCCTATTGTGCGGTGTTAGAGGCCTTAAAGGCTGGTTATCGTCATATTGATACGGCGGCGATTTATAAAAATGAAGAAAGCGTTGGTCGTGCCATTCGAGATAGTGGAGTTTCACGAGATGAATTGTTCGTAACTACCAAGCTGTGGAATAGCCAACAAACCTATGAGCAAGCTCGTCAGGCTTTTGCAGAGTCTTTAGCGAAGTTGGGCTTGGATTATTTGGATCTGTATTTGATTCATTGGCCAAATCCAAAACCGCTTAGAGAAAATGACGCATGGAAAATCCGAAATGCTGAGGTCTGGAGAGCGATGGAAGACCTCTATCAAGAAGGCAAGATCCGTGCTATCGGCGTTAGCAATTTTCTTCCCCATCATTTGGATGCCTTGCTTGAAACTGCAACTATCGTTCCTGCGGTCAATCAAGTTCGCTTGGCGCCAGGTGTGTATCAAGATCAAGTCGTAGCTTACTGTCGTGAAAAGGGAATTTTATTGGAAGCTTGGGGGCCTTTTGGACAAGGAGAACTGTTTGATAGCAAGCAAGTCCAAGAAATCGCAGCAAATCAAGGAAAGTCTGTTGCTCAGATAGCCTTGGCCTGGAGCTTGGCAGAAGGATTTCTACCACTTCCAAAATCTGTCACAACCTCTCGTATTCAAGCTAATCTTGATTGCTTTGGAATTGAACTGAGTCATGAGGAGAGAGAAACCTTAAAAACGATTGCTGTTCAATCGGGTGCTCCACGAGTTGATGATGTGGATTTCTAGAAAATCATAAAAAGAATTGTACATTATTCTAATTTTTGATATAATAGTCAGCAGGAAAGAAAGTCTTATGGCGTTCTTCAAGCGAGCTTGGGATAGTGGGAGCCAAGTAGGGCAAAATAAAGTGCTGGCGCTTTCTGTAGTATTTTCAAAAACAATGAAGTAATAAATTAGGGTGGAACCGCGTTTCTGACGCCCCTAGGTTAAATCAACCTAGGATTGTTGGACGCGGTTCTTTTGCTTATTCAGTCTATTGTGTGAAAGAAAGGAGAGACGTGGAAAACCTTTATCTTGTAAAAGACGATAGTCAACTAGCTACATTTCGTGATTTTGTAGTAAGAAATACTGAAAAGTTGAAAGATTATCAATCTTTTTTAAAGAATGAACTTGCAGTCTGTGATTTACCGCAAGCCGTTATTTGGTCAGATTTTAATGCTGCTACACAGATTATTAGGGAAAGCGCTGTTCCAGCCTATACAAATAATAGACGAATGGTTATGACGCCTGATTTAGCTGTTTGGAAAGAGTTATATTTGTATCAGTTGATGGACTACAAGTGTTCTCAGCAAACTCAAGCAATAGAAAGTCACTATCATTCTTTATCTGAAAATTTCCTCTTACAGATTGTAGGACATGAGCTAGCTCATTGGTCGGAGCATTTTTTAGATGATTTTGATGGTTACGACTCTTATATCTGGTTCGAAGAGGGGATGGTTGAATATATTAGTCGCAAGTATTTCTTGACAGAAGAGGAATTTCAAGCGGAAAAAATTTGTAATCAATCTCTCGTAGAACTTTTTCAGAAGAAGTATGGTTGGCATTCACTGAATGATTTTGGTTCTTCGACTTATGATAAGAAATATGCAAGTATTTTTTATGAATACTGGCGCAGCTTTTTGACAGTAGATAAGTTGGTAGAAAATTTAGGTAGTGTACAAACGGTCTTAGATTCTTATTATCTATGGGCAAATACAGATAAAACTCTTCCCTTGTTAAATTGGTTTGTTCAGCAGAAATTAATTGAAAAAGAAATATAAAAACTAAAGGAGTAAACAATGTCTAAAAAATTGACTTTCCAGGAAATCATCCTTACTTTACAACAATTTTGGAATGACCAAGGTTGTATGCTTATGCAGGCTTATGACAATGAAAAAGGTGCGGGAACGATGAGTCCTTACACTTTCCTTCGAGCTATCGGACCTGAGCCATGGAATGCGGCTTATGTAGAACCATCACGTCGTCCTGCTGACGGTCGTTACGGGGAAAATCCTAACCGTCTCTACCAACACCACCAATTCCAAGTGGTCATGAAGCCATCTCCATCAAATATTCAAGAACTGTACCTTGAGTCTTTGGAAAAATTGGGAATCAATCCGTTGGAGCATGATATTCGTTTCGTTGAAGACAACTGGGAAAATCCTTCAACTGGTTCAGCTGGTCTTGGTTGGGAAGTTTGGCTTGATGGGATGGAAATTACTCAGTTCACTTATTTCCAACAAGTCGGTGGATTGGCAACTGGACCTGTGACTGCGGAAGTTACCTATGGTTTGGAGCGTTTGGCTTCTTACATCCAAGAAGTAGATTCTGTCTATGATATTGAATGGGCTGATGGTGTAAAATATGGAGAAATCTTTATCCAACCTGAGTACGAGCATTCAAAATATTCATTTGAAATTTCTGATCAAGAAATGTTGCTGGAAAACTTTGATAAGTTTGAAAAAGAAGCTGGTCGTGCCTTGGAAGAAGGATTGGTGCACCCTGCCTATGACTATGTTCTCAAATGTTCACACACCTTTAACCTGCTTGATGCGCGTGGTGCTGTATCTGTAACAGAGCGTGCAGGCTATATCGCTCGTATCCGTAACTTAGCCCGAGTTGTAGCCAAAACCTTTGTCGCAGAACGCAAACGCCTAGGCTACCCACTTTTGGATGAAGAAACAAGAGCTAAACTCCTAGCAGAAGACGCAGAATAAAGAGAGTGACAAATTACGAAAATGGGCGAACAGAGTGAGCCCTGAGCCAGTTGCCGCAGTGATGAAGGTATCCTTAGTGAAGCTAAGGATACTAGGCAAAATTGGAGACTTTTGGCTCCAATTTTAGCAATGAAACAACGAAGTTGGTTGCTTGCGTGCCAATCACATAAGGCAAACTGGAAAATAAAAAGATACTTTTCGGAGAAAAAACATGACAAAAAACTTATTAGTAGAACTCGGTCTTGAAGAATTACCAGCCTACGTTGTCACACCAAGTGAAAAACAACTAGGAGAAAAAATAGCAGCCTTCCTCAAGGAAAACCGCTTGTCTTTTGAAGCCATTCAAACCTTCTCAACACCACGTCGTTTGGCTGTTCGTGTAACTGGTCTTGCAGACAAACAGTCTGATTTGACAGAAGATTTTAAGGGGCCAGCAAAGAAAATTGCCTTGGATAGTGATGGAAATTTCACCAAAGCAGCTCAAGGATTTGTTCGTGGAAAAGGATTGACTGTTGAAGATATCAAATTCCGTGAAATCAAGGGTGAAGAATATGTCTATGTTACCAAGGAAGAAATTGGTCAAGCAGTTGAAGCCATTGTTCCAGGTGTTGTGGATGTCTTGAAGTCCTTGACTTTCCCTGTCAGCATGCACTGGGCTAACAACACCTTTGAATACATCCGCCCTGTTCACACTTTGACTGTTCTTTTAGATGAAGAAGAGTTTGATTTGGATTTCCTTGATATCAAGGGAGGTCGTGTGAGCCGTGGTCATCGTTTCTTGGGGAAAGAAACCAAGATTCAGTCAGCCTTGAGCTATGAAGAAGACCTTCGTCGTCAGTTTGTAATTGCAGATCCACGTGAACGTGAGCAAATGATTGTTGACCAAATCAAGGCAATCGAAGCTGAGCATGGTGTAGGTATCGAGATTGATGCTGATTTGCTGAATGAAGTCTTGAACTTGGTTGAATACCCAACTGCCTTTATGGGAAGTTTTGATGCTAAATATCTTGAAGTTCCAGAAGAAGTTTTGGTGACTTCAATGAAGGAACACCAACGTTACTTTGTTGTCCGTGATCAAGATGGTAAAGTCTTGCCAAACTTCATTTCTGTTCGTAACGGAAACGCAGAACATTTGGAAAATGTCATCAAAGGAAATGAAAAAGTCTTGGTAGCCCGCTTGGAAGACGGAGAATTCTTCTGGCGTGAAGACCAAAAATTGGTGATTTCTGACCTTGTTGAAAAATTAAACAATGTCACTTTCCACGAGAAGATTGGTTCCCTTCGTGAACACATGATTCGTACGGGTCAAATCGCTGTACTTTTGGCAGAAAAAGCAGGTTTATCAGCGGATGAAACAGTTGACCTAGCTCGTGCAGCAGCCATTTACAAGTTTGACTTGTTGACAGGTATGGTGGGTGAATTTGACGAGCTCCAAGGAATTATGGGGGAGAAATATGCCCTTCTTGCTGGTGAAACTCCAGCAGTGGCAGCTGCTATTCGGGAACACTACATGCCTACATCTGCTGACGGCGATCTTCCAGTGAGCAAGGTCGGTGCAGTACTTGCTATTGCAGACAAATTAGATACGATTTTAAGTTTCTTCTCAGTAGGTTTGATCCCATCAGGTTCTAATGACCCTTATGCCCTTCGTCGTGCAACGCAAGGTGTAGTTCGTATCTTGGATGCCTTTGGTTGGCATATTGCTATGGACGAGCTGATTGATAGCCTTTATGCTCTAACATTTGACAGCTTGACTTATGAAAATAAAGCAGAAGTTATGGACTTTATCAAGGCTCGTGTTGATAAGATGATGGGTTCTACTCCAAAAGACATCAAGGAAGCAGTTCTTGCAGGTTCAAACTTTGTTGTGGCAGATATGTTGGAAGCAGCAAGTGCTCTCGTAGAAGTAAGCAAGGAAGAAGATTTTAAACCATCTGTTGAATCACTTTCTCGTGCCTTTAACCTGGCTGAGAAGGCAGAAGGGGTTGCTACGGTTGATTCAGCACTATTTGAGAATGACCAAGAAAAAGCTTTGGCAGAAGCAGTAGAAACACTCGTTTTATCAGGACCTGCAAGTCAGCAATTGAAACAACTCTTTGCGCTTAGCCCAGTCATTGATGCTTTCTTTGAAAATACTATGGTAATGGCTGAAGATCAGGCTGTCCGTCAAAATCGTTTGGCAATCTTGTCACAACTAACCAAGAAAGCAGCTAAGTTTGCTTGTTTTAACCAAATTAACACTAAATAAAATTTGATAAACGGACTTTATCTTATTACAGAGGAGAAGAAATGGATCCGAAAAAAATTGCTCGTATCAATGAGCTTGCTAAAAAGAAAAAAACAGAAGGCTTAACACCAGAAGAAAAAGTGGAACAAGCCAAACTACGTGAGGAGTACATCGAAGGTTATCGTCGCGCTGTTCGTCACCACATTGAAGGAATCAAAATTGTGGACGAAGAAGGAAACGATGTTACACCAGAAAAACTACGCCAAGTACAACGTGAAAAAGGATTACATGGCCGTAGTCTTGATGACCCAAATTCATAATATGTATTCTTTCTTTTTTAAAACTAAATGACTATAACATGAGATTTCCTTTCTCTTTTTACATAATACAATTTTAAAACTCCATTGAAACAGTTGTCTCTATAGAGTAGGAATTCCTGAAGAACAGCTTAGGTGACCTTCTTTATCGATGAGGATGGCTTCGATGCCCTCAAAACTTTCGACTTGCCAGAGGATAGAAGCATGTCTTTCTCCAAAGAGTCGAGTCGTTCAGATTTCGCCATCGACTGATTTATCAGAGATGATTGTTAGACTCGCTAGTTCCGTTTCAACAGGATATCCTGTTTGATTAGACTTCCTGCGAAACAATATATGGTAGAATAGTTCTATGAATTATGAAGCAAGTAAACAACTAACTGATGCACGATTTAAGCGTCTTGTTGGTGTTCAGCGTACCACTTTTGAAGAGATGTTAGCTGTATTAAAAACAGCTTATCAACTTAAACACGCAAAAGGTGGACGAAAACCTAAATTAAGCCTAGAAGACCTTCTTATGGCCACTCTTCAATATGTGCGAGAATACCGCACTTATGAACAAATTGCGGCTGATTTTGGTATTCACGAAAGCAACTTAATCCGTCGGAGCCAATGGGTTGAAGTAACTCTTGTTCAAAGGTGGTGTTGCGATTTCAAGAACTCCTCTCAGTTCTGAGGACACGGTAATGATTGATGCGACGGAAGTAAAAATCAATCGCCCTAAAAAAAGAATTAGCGAATTATTCTGGTAAAAAGAAATTTCACGCTATGAAGTCTCAGGCGATTGTCACAAGTCAAGGGAGAATTGTTTCTATTGTCATGATATGAAGTTGTTCAAAATGAGTCGCAGAAATATCGGACAAGCTGGTAAAATCTTGGCTGACAGTGGTTATCAAGGGCTCATGAAGATATATCCTCAAGCACAAACTCCACGTAAATCCAGCAAACTCAAGCCACTAACAGCTGAAGAGAAAGCCTGTAACCATGCGCTATCTAAGGAGAGAAGCAAGGTAGAGAACATCTTTGCCAAAGTAAAAACGTTTAAAATGTTTTCAACAACCTATCGAAATCATCGTAAACGCTTCGGATTACGAATTAATTTGATTGCTGGTATTATCAATCATGAACTAGGATTCTAGTTTTGCAGGAAGTCTAGTAGTAAAATAAACTAAAAATCTGTTGCATAATAATGATAAAAACGATATAATGAAAGCGTCTTCGATATTGATGATATAAAATCATTAAAAATTAGCAAAAATCGTTTAATTAGTTAGTTTATAATCTATTGGTCTTCTTCAGTCCAGTGTATCTGCTAAGACCGTTCTTAAAAGTTATCGCTATGATTGGAATACCTACTATAGGTATAGTATGAATTACCACAGATATGGATATATTGTCATTCCGGAATGGTCTTCTTATTATAGCTATTCTGAGTATAAAGTTGGCGGAGGCTGGAACTACGATCGTTATGAGGTAGTAAACCATTACAAAGGAGGCTATTGATCCTTAAAGAGTGAGAAAAAGGAGGACTGGATATGTTACAGCTTACTCATGTGACCTTAAAAACGCGACAAGTCATCTTACAAGATGTAGATTTCACCTTTGAAAAGGGCAGTATTTATGGCGTTCTTGCTATCAATGGCTCTGGAAAGACGACCCTGTTCCGCACCATTAGCAACTTAATTCCCATAAGTAGTGGACATATCGCAGCTCCTCCTTCTTTATTTTATTATGAGAGTATTGAATGGCTGGATGGAAACTTAAGTGGGATGGACTATCTTCGCCTTATCAAAAACATCTGGAAGTCAGGTCTGAACTTGAGGGATGAAATTGCCTATTGGGAAATGTCGGACTATGTCAGCCTTCCCATTCGCAAGTATTCCTTAGGGATGAAGCAACGCTTGGTGATTGCCATGTATTTCCTCAGTCAGGCCAAATGCTGGTTTATGGATGAGATTACAAATGGCTTAGATGAGTATTATCGACAGAAGTTTTTTGATAGGCTAGCACAAATCGATAGACAAGAACAGCTGGTTCTTTTAAGTTCCCACTATAAGGAAGAGTTGGTTGATGTCTGCGATAGAGTAATAACCATTCATCAGGGGCAGATAGAAGAGGTTCCGTTATGAAAGATATTAGCCTATTTTTATTAAAGAAAGTTTTCAAAAGTCGTTTAAACTGGTTTATCTTACTTTTATTTGCATCTGTACTCGGTGTTACCTTTTATTTAAATAGTCAGACGGCAAACTCACACAGCTTGGAGAGCGAGTTGGAAACCAGTGTTGTAAAATATGAGAGAATCATCAATGAAAATGAAGTGAAGCTTTCCCAAATGTCTGACACCAGCTCGGAGGAATACCAGAGTGTTAAAAGTAATTTAGACTTGCAAAAAAATTTTTTAACGCAAAAGAAAGAAATTTTGACTTTACTAAAAGAAGGACGATGGAAAGAAGCCTATTATTTGCAGTGGCAAGATGAAGAGAAGAATTATGAAGTTATGTCAAATGAACCGACTGCTAGCTCTGACTTTAAAATGGCGGTTGACCGCCAACGAAAGATTTACCAAGCCCTGTATCCCTTGAACATAAAAGCACATACTTTGGAGTTTCCGACCCACGGGATTGACCAGATTGTCTGGATTTTAGAGGCTATCATCCCAAGCTTGTTTGTGGTTGCTATTATTTTTATGCTAACGCAACTATTTGCAGAAAGATATCAAAATCATCTGGACACAGCTCAGTTATATCCTTTTTCAAAAGTGGCATTTGCTTTATCCTCTCTTGGAGTTGGAGTGGGCTATGTAACTGTGCTGTTTATCGGAATCTGTGGATTTTCTTTTCTAGCGGGAAGTCTGATAAGTGGTTTTGGACAGTTAGATTATCCCTACCCAATTTATAGCTTAGCGAATCAAGAGGTAACTATTGGAAAGATACAAGATGTGTTATTTCCTGGCTTGTTCTTAGCTTTCTTAGCCTTTATCGTCATTGTGGAAGTCGTGTATTTGATTGCTTACTTTTTCAAGCAAAAAATGCCTGTCCTTTTTCTTTCACTCATTGGGATTGTTGGCTTATTGTTTGGCATCCAAACAATTCAGCCTCTTCAAAGGATTGCACATCTGATTCCCTTTACTTACTTGCGTTCAGTGGAGATTTTATCTGGAAGATTACCTGAGCAGATTGATAATGTCAATCTAAATTGGAGCATGGGGATGGTCTTACTTCCTTGCTTGATTATCCTTTTGTTAGTGGGGATTTTATTTATCGAAAGATGGGGAAATTCACGTAAAAGGGAAGTTTTTAATAGATTCTAGCATTTCTATACGGAAAATAAGTAAAAACTAATATAGAGAGGGAATCAACTTGGTTCTCTCTTTTTGATGTGGAAACCAAGCCAAAATACAATGAAAGTTCTATAATGAAGTTAGCCACCCAGCCCTCCTAAAAATTAGATGTTTCAACTAGCTTATAGCTAGCCCTCGATTTCATTTGATAAGAGGCTTGATGCTGTTAGGCTGACAAGCCAAGGCTAAGATTAGCCTTGGTTTAGCTGACAAAACTGCTTCAAGGGTTCCTCTTGTCAAATGAAAGCTCTTCTAGGCATAAGAAAACACCTCTGTGTTATACTTGTTGTTCAATCACAAACGCCAAATTTCAAGTTCAA
>NZ_VMNC01000086.1:0-7207 GCF_013277505.1 Streptococcus sp. k-378
TGATGTCCTTAGTACATAACATTATCGAAGACGGAGATAGGGAATCCTTGATTCGTAAGTATCTTCATTCAGGTGTTATCATTAATGGTCAACGTCATAAAACGCTAGTTGGCACACCACAGGGAGGAAATGTATCTCCTCTCTTATCCAATGTCATGCTTAATGAATTGGACAAGGAATTAGAAAAGAGGGGACTTCGATTTGTGCGCTACGCAGATGATTGTGTGATGACGGTCGGAAGCGAGGCAGCCGCTAAGCGTGTGATGTATTCAGTCAGTCGTTTTATTGAGAAACGGCTAGGTTTGAAAGTAAATATGACCAAGACTAAGATTACCAGACCAAGAGAGCTGAAATACTTAGGTTTTGGGTTCTGGAAATCATCAGATGGTTGGAAAAGTCGTCCCCATCAAGATAGTGTTCGGAGATTTAAGCTTAAATTGAAGAAACTAACACAGAGGAAATGGAGTATAGACTTAACAAGACGTATTGAGCAACTGAATTTGTCTATTCGAGGATGGATAAACTATTTCTCATTGGGAAATATGAAAAGTATTGTCACCAGCATAGATGAGCGCTTGCGTACTCGCCTACGAGTGATTATCTGGAAGCAATGGAAGAAGAAATCGAGACGACTATGGGGATTGCTTAAGTTAGGAGTTCCTAAATGGATAGCAGATAAGGTATCTGGCTGGGGTGACCATTATCAATTAGTAGCTCAGAAGTCGGTACTAAACGTGCTATATCAAAACCAGTCCTTGAAAAACGTGGACTGGTTTCGTGTTTGGATTATTACCTTGAACGACATGTGTTAAAAGTTAGTTGAACCGCCGTATGCCGAACGGCACGTACGGTGGTGTGAGAGGGGCTAGAGATTATCCCCTACTCGATTAAGCAATTTCCTTGACATTTTTCTTATTTTGCGCTATCATATATACATATAATATATGGGAGTCTGTGTACAGTCTGAGAGGAAGTGTTAAACTTCGACCGCACCTGATCTGGGTAATGCCAGCGGAGGGAACGATACTTAGTCTGATTTTGCACCTTTTCCATATATGGTAAAGGTTTTTCTTTTTGTCAAAGGAAAACGAGAAGAGGAGGTTTTTATGAAAGCAAGCATCGCCTTGCAAGTTTTACCCCTAGCACAGGGGATTGATCGGATAGCTGTTATTGATCAGGTCATTGCTTATCTGCAAGCTCAAGAAGTGACCATGGTGGTGACACCATTTGAAACGGTCTTGGAAGGGGAGTTTGATGAGCTTATGCGCATTCTAAAAGAAGCGCTGGAAGTGGCAGGGCAGGAGGCAGATAATGTCTTTGCCAATGTCAAAATAAATGTAGGAGAGATTTTAAGTATTGATGAGAAGCTTGAAAAGTATGCTGAGACGACACATTAGTCTATTGGGCTTTCTAGGAGTCTTGTCAATCTGGCAGTTAGCAGGTTTTCTTAAACTTCTCCCCAAGTTTATCCTGCCGACACCTTTTGAAATTCTCCAGGCCTTTGCTCGTGACAGAGAATTTCTCTGGCACCATAGCTGGGCCACGTTGAGAGTGGCTTTGCTAGGTCTAATTTTGGGAGTCTTGATTGCCTGTCTCATGGCTGTACTCATGGATAGTTTGACTTGGCTCAATGACCTGATTTACCCTATGATGGTGGTCGTTCAGACTATCCCGACCATTGCCATAGCCCCTATTTTGGTCTTGTGGCTCGGTTATGGGATTTTGCCCAAGATTGTCCTGATTATCTTGACGACCACTTTTCCTATCATCGTCAGTATTTTGGACGGCTTTAGGCATTGTGACAAGGATATGCTGACCTTGTTTAGTCTGATGCGGGCCAAGCCTTGGCAAATCCTGTGGCATTTTAAAATTCCAGTCAGCCTGCCTTACTTTTATGCAGGTCTGAGGGTCAGTGTCTCCTACGCCTTTATCACAACAGTGGTATCTGAGTGGTTGGGAGGCTTTGAAGGACTAGGTGTCTACATGATTCAGTCCAAGAAACTGTTTCAGTATGATACCATGTTTGCTATTATTATTCTGGTATCGATTATCAGTCTTCTGGGTATGAAGCTGGTTGATGTCAGTGAAAAATATGTTATTAAATGGAAACGTTCGTAGAATTAGAATGTTTCAAAAAAGAAAAGAGGAAATCAAAATGAAGAAAACATGGAAAGTGTTTTTAACTGTTTTAACAGCTCTTGTAGCTGTTGTACTTGTGGCCTGTGGTCAAGGAACTGCTTCTAAGGATAACAAAGAGGCAGAACTCAAGAAGATCGACTTTATCCTAGACTGGACACCAAATACTAACCACACAGGGCTATATGTTGCCAAGGAAAAAGGTTATTTCAAAGAAGCTGGAGTGGATGTTGATTTGAAATTGCCACCAGAAGAAAGCTCATCTGACTTGGTTATCAATGGTAAGGCACCATTTGCAGTGTATTTCCAAGACTACATGGCTAAAAAATTGGAAAAAGGAGCAGGAATCACTGCCGTTGCAGCTATTGTTGAACACAATACATCAGGAATCATCTCACGTAAATCTGACAATGTAAGCAGTCCAAAAGACTTGGTTGGTAAGAAATACGGGACTTGGAATGACCCAACTGAACTTGCTATGTTGAAAACCTTGGTAGAATCTCAAGGTGGAGATTTTGAAAAAGTTGAAAAAGTACCAAATAACGACTCAAACTCAATCACACCGATTGCCAATGGCGTCTTTGACACTGCTTGGATCTACTACGGTTGGGATGGTATCCTTGCTAAATCACAAGGTGTAGATGCTAACTTCATGTACTTGAAAGACTATGTCAAGGAGTTTGACTACTATTCACCAGTTATCATCGCAAACAATGACTATCTGAAAGACAACAAAGAAGAAGCTCGTAAAGTCATCCAAGCTATCAAAAAAGGCTACCAATATGCTATGGAGCATCCAGAAGAAGCAGCTGATATCCTCATCAAAAATGCACCTGAACTCAAGGAAAAACGTGACTTTGTCATTGAATCTCAAAAATACTTGTCAAAAGAATACGCAAGCGACAAGGAAAAATGGGGTCAATTTGACGCAGCTCGCTGGAATGCTTTCTACAAATGGGATAAAGAAAATGGTATCCTTAAAGAAGACTTGACAGACAAAGGCTTCACCAACGAATTTGTGAAATAATGACAGAAATAAGACTAGAACACGTCAGTTATGCCTATGGTCAGGAGAGGATTTTAGAGGATATCAATCTGAAAGTCACTTCAGGTGAAGTGGTTTCCATCCTAGGCCCAAGTGGTGTTGGTAAGACTACGCTTTTCAACTTAATTGCGGGGATTTTAGAAGTTCAGTCAGGGAGAATTGTCCTTGATGGTGAAGAAAATCCCAAGGGGCGCGTGAGTTATATGTTGCAAAAGGATCTGCTCTTGGAGCACAAGACGGTGCTTGGTAATATTATCCTGCCCCTCTTGATTCAAAAGGTGGATAAGGCGGAAGCCATTGCTCGGGCGGATGAAATCCTTGCTACTTTTCAGTTGACAGCTGTACGAGACAAGTATCCCCATGAACTTAGTGGGGGGATGCGCCAGCGTGTGGCCTTGCTTCGAACTTACCTTTTCGGGCACAAGCTCTTTCTCTTAGATGAGGCCTTTAGCGCCTTGGATGAGATGACCAAGATGGAACTCCACGCTTGGTACCTTGAAATTCACAAGCAGTTGCAATTGACGACCCTGATCATCACGCATAGTATCGAAGAGGCCCTCAATCTCAGCGATCGCATCTATATCTTGAAAAATCGCCCTGGGCAGATTGTTTCAGAAATTAAACTAGATTGGTCTGAAGATGAGGACAAGGAAGTCCAAAAGATTGCCTACAAACGTCAAATCTTGGCAGAATTAGGCTTAGATAAGTAGAAAAATAGGGAGTTGGTGAAGATTATCCTTTACCAGCGCCCTTTTTCTTTTAAAAATGAGAAAATTTCGGTATAATAGTCAAAGATAGTCAAGGTTCAAAGAGAGGTGGGTTTGTAATGAGATTTAAAAATACATCGGATCATATTGAGGCCTACATCAAGGCGATTTTAGATCAATCTGGTATCGTGGAGTTGCAACGAAGTCAGTTGGCAGATACCTTCCAGGTTGTTCCTAGTCAGATTAACTACGTGATCAAGACACGCTTTACGGAAAGTAGAGGCTACTTGGTTGAAAGTAAGCGTGGTGGCGGAGGTTATATTCGTATAGGACGGATTGAGTTTTCTAGTCATCATGAAATGCTCCGAGAGCTTCTTTATTCGATTGGCGAGCGAGTTAGTCAAGAAACTTATGAGGATATTCTCCAGCTTTTGGTTGAGCAGGAATTGATGACCAAGCAAGAGATGAATTTGCTAGTATCAGTAGCTTTGGATCGCGTTCTAGGAGAAGAAGCTCCAGTCCTTCGTGCAAACATGCTACGCCAGGTCATACAAGAGGTAGATAGAAAAGGGAAGTAAGATGAACTATTCAAAAGCATTGAATGAATGTATCGAAAGTGCCTACATGGTTGCTGGTCATTTTGGAGCTGGTTACCTAGAGTCTTGGCACTTGGTGATTGCCATGTCCAATCACAGTTATAGTGTGGCAGGGGCGACTTTAAATGATTATCCATATGAGATGGACCGTTTAGAAGAAGTCGCTTTGGAACTGACTGAAACGGACTATAGCCAGGATGAAACTTTTACGGAGTTGCCGTTCTCCCATCGTTTGCAGGTTCTTTTTGACGAAGCAGAGTATGTAGCGTCAGTGGTCCATGCTAAGGTGCTAGGGACGGAGCACGTCCTCTATGCGATTTTGCATGATGGTAATGCCTTGGCGACTCGTATCTTGGAGAGGGCTGGTTTTTCTTATGAAGACAAAAAAGATCAGGTTAAGATTGCTGCTCTTCGTCGAAATTTAGAAGAACGGGCAGGTTGGACTCGTGAAGACCTCAAGGCTTTACGTCAACGCCATCGTACTGTGGCTGACAAACAAAATTCTATGGCCAATATGATGGGCATGCCCCAGACTCCGAGTGGTGGTCTCGAGGACTATACGCATGATTTGACAGAGCAAGCGCGTTCTGGCAAGTTAGAACCAGTCATCGGTCGGGATAAGGAAATCTCGCGTATGATTCAAATCTTGAGCCGTAAGACTAAGAACAACCCTGTCTTGGTCGGGGATGCTGGTGTCGGGAAAACAGCTCTGGCGCTTGGTCTTGCCCAGCGTATTGCTAGTGGTGATGTACCTGCGGAAATGGCTAAGATGCGCGTGTTGGAGCTTGATTTGATGAATGTCGTTGCAGGGACACGTTTCCGTGGTGACTTTGAAGAGCGTATGAATAATATCATCAAGGATATTGAGGAAGATGGCCAAGTAATTCTCTTTATCGATGAACTCCACACTATCATGGGTTCTGGTAGCGGGATTGACTCGACTCTGGATGCGGCCAATATTTTGAAGCCAGCCTTGGCGCGTGGAACTTTGAGAACGGTTGGTGCCACCACTCAGGAAGAATACCAAAAACACATCGAAAAAGATGCGGCCCTTTCTCGTCGATTCGCTAAAGTGACGATTGAAGAGCCAAGTGTGGCAGACAGCATGGCCATTTTGCAAGGCTTGAAGGCGACTTATGAGAAACATCACCGTGTGCAAATCACAGATGAAGCGGTCGAAACAGCCGTTAAGATGGCCCATCGTTACTTGACTAGTCGCCATTTGCCAGACTCTGCTATAGACCTCTTAGATGAAGTAGCAGCAACAGTGCAAAATAAGGCTAAGCATGTAAAAGTAGACGATTCAGGCTTGAGTCCAGCTGACAAGGCCTTGATGGATGGCAAGTGGAAACAGGCAGCTCAGCTAATCGCAAAAGAAGAGCAAGTGCCTGTCTATAAAGACTTGGTAACAGAGTCTGATATTTTGACTACCTTGAGTCGATTGTCAGGTATCCCAGTCCAAAAACTGACTCAGACTGACGCTAAGAAATACTTGAATTTGGAAGCTGAACTACACAAGCGTGTCATCGGTCAAGATCAAGCAGTTTCAAGCGTTAGCCGTGCTATTCGCCGCAATCAGTCAGGGATTCGCAGTCACAAGCGTCCGATTGGTTCTTTTATGTTCCTAGGACCCACAGGTGTCGGGAAGACCGAATTGGCCAAGGCTTTGGCAGAAGTTCTCTTTGATGACGAATCAGCCCTTATCCGCTTTGATATGAGTGAGTATATGGAGAAATTTGCAGCCAGCCGTCTCAATGGAGCTCCTCCGGGTTATGTGGGTTATGAAGAAGGTGGGGAGTTGACCGAGAAGGTTCGCAACAAACCATATTCCGTTCTCCTTTTTGACGAGGTAGAGAAGGCCCACCCAGATATCTTTAATGTGCTCTTGCAGGTCTTGGATGATGGTGTCTTGACCGATAGCAAGGGCCGCAAGGTTGACTTTTCAAATACCATTATCATCATGACGTCAAACCTTGGTGCGACAGCCCTTCGGGATGACAAGACCGTCGGTTTTGGAGCTAAGGATATTCGTTTTGACCAGGAAAATATGGAAAAACGCATGTTTGAAGAGCTGAAAAAGGCTTATAGACCTGAGTTTATCAACCGTATTGATGAAAAGGTGGTCTTCCATAGCCTGTCTAGTGACCATATGCAGGAAGTGGTGAAGATTATGGTCAAACCTTTAGTGGCAAGTTTGGCTGAAAAAGGCATTGACTTGAAATTACAAGCTTCTGCACTGAAATTGTTGGCAAATCAAGGATATGACCCAGAGATGGGAGCTCGTCCACTTCGCAGAACCCTGCAAACAGAAGTGGAAGACAAGTTGGCAGAACTTCTTCTTAAGGGAGATTTGGTGGCAGGCAGCACACTTAAGATTGGTGTCAAAGCAGGCCAATTGAAATTTGATATTGCATAAAAATGGAGAATCAGGAGTAATCTTGATTCTCTTTTGCCAAATTTCAAGTTCAAGTTAGCCATGAAGAAGTCTTCTCTGGGTGATTTGTAGTTCAAGCATTTTTTAGGATAGTTATTAATCCAATTTTCGATGAATGCGACTTCTTTGGGAGTCGTTTTCTTAGTTCCCTTAGGTAACCATCTCCGAATGAGCCTGTTGTGATTCTCATCAGTTCCCCTTTCCCAAGAGGCATAGGGGTGCGCATAATAGATATGTTCCTCAGAAAATACATCAGACAAGCGGTTAAATTCTGTACCATTATCTGCCG
>NZ_VMNC01000087.1:0-2311 GCF_013277505.1 Streptococcus sp. k-378
TGGCTTGAAGCCATAATAAGCCCTTTCTTCTGAGCTTGTTAAGAACTTTCAATCGGTTCATGACGGTAGTTATGCCTATAGTTTATCTGACCTTGTTAGCAATTATCTATCTCCAAGAAGGACTTGGGAAACAGGTCGGGATTTATTTGTTTATCCCTGCATCAGGTTTTGTGATTTTGTCTTTTCTTCGTAAGAAAATCAATGCCCCTAGGCCTTATGAGGAATGGGATATTAAACCCTTGCTTGACAGAGATAGTCCTGGTCAGTCAATGCCCAGTCGTCATGTCTTTTCAGCCACCATTATCTCCATGGCTTGCTTACATGCTAGTTTATCTGTAGGGATTATCTTGTTGATCTTGTCAGCTCTCCTCGGTCTAGTGAGAGTCTTAGGTGGAGTGCATTTTCCAAAGGATGTAGTAGTTGGTTATATTTGTGGTCTTGTGTGGGGTGTGCTTTTCTTTCTATTTTGACCTGTAAGTTAATACTCAATGAAAATCAAAGAGCAAACTAGGAAGCTAGCCGCAAGCTGTACTTGAGTACGGTAAGACGACGCTGACGTGGTTTGAATTTGATTTTCGAAGAGTATAAGGCGGTCCTAGAACCACTTACGTGCCTAAAGTAACCACTTGCTTTTTTGCTCTTGTTTTCTTATTTTGCCTTTGATATAGTAGAGTCAGAAAGGAGATGGAATGAAGTTACGAATCGAAATTGACAGCAATTTAGAGGAAACTGAAATTGTCATCAAGGCAGCGGCTTTGACAGATGAGATTGCGGATTTACAGCGCCTCTTGCAAGAATCCAAGTCTCCTAGGTTGATTTTTTACAAGGGAACAGGTGAATATTATCTGGACTTGTCGGAAATTCTCTTCTTTGAGACAGAAGGTAGCAAGATTTACGCCCATACCCAGAAAGACGCCTACGAGGTTCGGCTTAAACTCTATGAGTTAGAGGCTATCCTTCCTCGTTATTTTAGTCGGGTATCCAAGTCAACGATCGCTAATATTCGGCAAATCTATTCGGTGGACAAGTCCTTTTCAGGAACGGGCACCATTTCCTTTTATCAGACCCACAAGGAGGTTCATGTGTCACGGCATTACCAATCCCTCCTAAAAGAAAATCTAAGAAACATGAGGTAAGAACATGAAAAAGAAAGCATTTGGTATTGTGTTGCTTATTTTGGCGGCTTTAATATTATTACAAGGAAATTTTGGAATCCCTTCTCTGGGAGGGCATATTTGGCCCTTGCTTGGTATTGCATTTTTTGCCTATCAATCAGTTGAAGCTTTGCTTCGTCGTCATCTGACATCAGCAGTTTTTACAACTTTTGTAGCTCTCATGATTGCTAATCATTTTTATGACATTTTACCGATTCCAAATCAGTCATTGTTCTGGGCTAGTATTTTAATCGTAATGGGTGTCAGCGCACTCACTCATTCTAACAGAACTTGGAATGGGAAAAAATGGTGGTATGATGGTGAAAAAACCATTTTTATAGACAAGGAAGTCGCTTTTGGGACTGGGACTTTCTACAAGCAAAATCAAGAATTGGTAGAAGACCAAGTAGAAGTTGGTTTTGGCAATGCCAAGATATATTATGACAATGCAGAGATTTTAGGAGATACCGCAACCCTGAAAGTGGAAGTTGGTTTTGGCAATGCAGTTATCTATGTTCCTCAACATTGGCGAGTTGATTTGAAGGTGGAAACTTTCTGTGGTGTAGCCAAGGCAGATGCCCCTCTAGCCCCAACCAGCAAAACCTTGATTATCCGTGGGGATGTGGCTTTTGGAAAGTTGGAGGTTGTCTACGTTAAATAAAAAAATCTTCACTTCAATCATCAAAATAGGCGTACTAAGAGTAGGAAATTGATGCCTTGCTCTGATTTCAGTTCTATGGTTGTTAGACTTTAAAAAATGAAATGTTGCCTTTAAAAGTTGTATATTTTTCGATATTTTGGCTCTTACGTTTGATGTATCTGTGTCCTACAGCGTGGATGATGTAGTGTAAAATGCTTTAAAAAAATGAATGATATTGGACAGTTTTTTTGCCTTTAATTGCTCAGGAGCTATGAAAGCAAGCGCTTGGGTTTATGACAAGGGAAAATGGTACTATGTAAGTTCTTCTGGTGCCATGCTAGCGAATGATTGGGTCAAAGATAATGGCAAGTGGTATTATTTAGCTTCATCAGGTAAGATGCTTCGCAATACCTATACACCTGATGGTTACTACGTTGGCAACTCAGGTGCCTGGCAATAAGAATAATACTCTTCGAAAATCTCTTCAAACCATGTCAGCTTCATCCACAACCTCAAA
>NZ_VMNC01000088.1:0-24306 GCF_013277505.1 Streptococcus sp. k-378
TCACATATATACGGCAAGGAGACGTTGACGTGGTTTGAAGAGATTTTCGAAGAGTATTAGAAAATGCCGATAAGGGTCTGCATACCAAGACTGGTGAGGATGATGGCAATCCAGCAGATGGCTCCGAGAACAATGGATTTTCCGCTGGATTTGACCATAGCGACCAGATTTGTTTTGAGTCCGATAGCACTCATGGCCATGACAATAAGGAATTTAGAGAGTTGTTTGAGTGGGGTAAAGAAACTACTGGACACACCTAGAGAGGTGAGTAGTGTAGTGAGGAGAGAGGCAAGGATAAAGTAAAGGATAAAAAGTGGGAAGACTTTTTTCAGTTGTAGGCTTTGCTTGTTTTCTTGTTGGCGACTTTGCCAGTAGGATAGAAAGAGCGTGATAGGGATAATGGCCAAAGTACGTGTGAGTTTAACAATGGTTGCAGACTCGAGGGTATTGCTTTGGTAAAGACTGTCCCAAGCGCTGGCGGCAGCCGTTACAGAGGAAGTATCGTTGACCGCAGTCCCTGCAAAGAGGGCGAAGCCTTCATTGGATAGATGAAGCCAGGTGCCGAGGGTTGGAAAGATGAGTGCAGCCAAGACATTGAAGAAAAAGATAACGGAAATGGATTGGGCTACTTCCTTTTCCTTGGCATGGATAACGGGCGCTGTCGCAGCAATGGCAGAACCCCCACAGATGGAAGAACCTACTCCAACCAAGGTAGCCAGTTTTGTATCCAGTGCAAAGAAGCGCTGGAAGAAGTAGGCAATAATCAGAGCTATTGAGATAGTGGACAGGATGACAGGGAGTGAAGATTGCCCAACTGCGAAGACTTGCGAGATATTGAGACCAAAACCAAGCAAGACAACGGCATATTGGAGCAATTTCTTGGAACTAAAGGTCAATCCAGCATCCAGTTGTTTATAGGACGAGAGAAAGGGATGTAGGAGCATGCCCATAAAAATCGCAAAAACAGGCGCGCCAATAACAGGGAAGAATCCTCCTAAGTACCAAGATACGATTGAAATGAGAAGGCAGGCAAAGATACCTGCTCCATTTTTTGATAGAAATGACATAAAAACCTCCAAATAAAATCTCTTACCATTATAGACCTATAAACAGGAAAAGTAAAATAAAAAGTGGAAAGCTATTCTATCATGTATTTTTGCGGTCGGGGGTTTTTTGTAGTATAATAGAGATACGTTTTGAAAGTAGGAGATATCTATGGATTTAACTAAGCGCTTTAATAAACAGTTAGATAAGATTCAAGTTTCGTTGATTCGTCAGTTTGACCAGGCTATTTCTGAGATTCCTGGGGTTTTGCGTTTGACCTTGGGGGAACCTGATTTTACAACGCCAGATCATGTCAAGGAGGCGGCCAAGCGAGCGATTGACCAGAACCAATCCTACTATACAGGGATGAGTGGTTTGCTGACTCTACGTCAGGCGGCCAGTGACTTTGTTAAGGAAAAGTACCAACTGGACTATGCTCCTGAAAATGAAATCTTGGTTACAATTGGGGCGACAGAGGCTTTATCTGCTACTTTGACGGCTATTTTGGAAGAGGGAGACAAGGTGCTTTTGCCAGCTCCTGCTTATCCAGGCTATGAACCGATTGTCAATCTAGTTGGGGCAGAAATTGTCGAGATTGATACGACTGAAAATGGTTTTGTCTTGACTCCTGAGATGTTGGAGAAGGCCATTTTGGAGCAGGGTAACAAGCTCAAGGCGGTTATTCTCAACTATCCAGCCAATCCGACAGGAATTACCTACAGTCGAGAGCAGTTAGAGGCCTTGGCAGCTGTTTTACGCAAGTACGAAATTTTTGTTGTCTGTGATGAGGTTTACTCAGAATTGACCTACACAGGCGAAACCCATGTGTCTCTAGGAACGATGTTGAGAGACCAGGCTATTATTATCAATGGTCTATCTAAATCACATGCCATGACAGGTTGGCGTTTGGGGCTGATTTTCGCTCCTGCGACCTTCACAGCCCAGTTAATCAAGAGTCACCAGTACTTGGTCACTGCCGCAAATACCATGGCGCAACATGCTGCGGTAGAAGCCTTGACGGCTGGTAAAAGCGATGCGGAACCTATGAAGAAGGAATATATCCAGCGTCGGGACTATATTATCGAGAAAATGACTGCTCTTGGTTTTGAGATTATCAAACCAGACGGTGCCTTTTATATCTTTGCTAAGATTCCAGCAGGATATAATCAAGATTCTTTTGCTTTTTTGAAGGATTTTGCTCAGAAGAAGGCCGTTGCCTTTATTCCTGGTGCTGCCTTTGGGCATTACGGAGAAGGCTATGTTCGCCTATCTTATGCAGCTAGTATGGAGACTATCAAAGAAGCCATGAAACGACTTGAGGAGTACATGAGAGAAGCATGATTCAGTCTATCACGAGTCAAGGCTTGGTGCTCTACAATCGCAATTTTCGTGAGGATGATAAGCTAGTCAAGATTTTTACTGAGCAGGCTGGTAAGCGGATGTTTTTCGTTAAACATGCTGGCCAGTCTAAGCTGGCGCCGGTTATTCAGCCCTTAGTGCTGGCACGATTTCTCTTGCGAATCAATGATGATGGGCTTAGTTACATCGAGGACTATCATGAGGTGATGACCTTTCCCAAGATTAATAGCGATCTCTTTGTCATGGCTTATGCGACCTACGTGGCAGCTCTTGCCGATGCTAGTTTGCAGGATAATCAGCAAGATGCTCCCTTGTTTGCTTTTTTGCAAAAGACTTTGGAGTTGATGGAAGCAGGCTTGGATTATCAGGTTTTGACCAATATTTTTGAAATTCAAATCTTGACTCGATTTGGAATCAGCCTCAATTTTAATGAGTGTGTCTTCTGCCATCGGGTTGGTCAGGCTTTTGACTTTTCTTTCAAATATGGAGCCTGCCTCTGTCCAGAGCATTATCATGAGGATGAGAGACGTTGCCATCTCAATCCCAATATCCCCTATTTGCTCAATCAATTTCAAGCCATTGATTTTGAGACTTTGGAGACCATTTCGCTCAAGCCCGAAATCAAGCAAGAGTTACGCCAATTTATGGATCAACTCTACGAAGAGTACGTTGGGATTCACCTAAAATCAAAGAAATTTATTGATTCCCTAGCAGACTGGGGACAATTACTAAAAGAGGAAAAGAAATGAAAAAAATCGCAGTAGATGCTATGGGGGGCGATTACGCACCTCAGGCCATCGTTGAGGGTGTCAATCAAGCCCTAGCTGACTTTTCAGATATCGAAGTTCAACTTTACGGAGATGAAGCTAAAGTCAAGCAATATCTGACAGCGACAGAGCGCGTCAGCATTATCCATACGGATGAAAAGATTGATTCAGACGATGAACCTACGAGAGCTATTCGGAAGAAGAAAAATGCCAGTATGGTCTTGGCGGCCAAGGCTGTTAAAGATGGAGAGGCAGATGCTGTACTATCGGCTGGGAATACAGGCGCTTTGTTGGCAGCAGGATTTTTCATCGTGGGTCGTATCAAGAATATTGACCGTCCTGGGCTTATGTCGACCTTGCCGACTATTGATGGGAAAGGGTTTGACATGCTGGACCTCGGTGCTAATGCAGAAAATACAGCCCAGCACCTCCATCAATATGCGGTTCTAGGTTCCTTCTATGCTAAAAATGTTCGTGGAATTGCGCAACCACGTGTTGGCTTGCTCAATAACGGAACAGAGAGTAGTAAGGGCGACCCGCTTCGTAAGGACACCTACGAATTACTAGCAGCTGATGAAAGTTTGAACTTTATCGGAAATGTGGAAGCGCGTGATTTGATGAATGGCGTTGCAGATGTTGTTGTGGCAGATGGTTTCACGGGAAACGCTGTGCTCAAATCCATCGAAGGGACAGCTATGGGAATCATGGGCTTGCTCAAGACAGCTATTACAGGTGGTGATCTTCGAGCGAAACTAGGTGCCCTCCTTCTCAAGGACAGCCTCAGAGGTTTGAAAAAACAGCTCAATTATTCAGATGTTGGTGGAGCGGTCTTGTTTGGTGTTAAGGCACCTGTTGTCAAGACTCATGGCTCAAGCGATGTCAAGGCTGTTTATAGTACGATTCGCCAGATTCGTACCATGCTAGAAACAGACGTAGTTGCCCAGACTGCGCGTGAATTTTCAGGAGAATAAAAGAGATGACAGAAAAAGAAATTTTTGACCGTATTGTGACCATTATCCAAGAGCGACAGGGAGAGGACTTTGTCGTGACAGAATCCTTGAGTCTGAAAGACGATTTGGATGCGGATTCTGTTGACTTGATGGAGTTTATCTTGACACTGGAGGATGAATTTAATATCGAAATCAGCGATGAGGAAATTGACCAACTCCAAAGTGTAGGAGATGTGGTTAAGATTATTCAAGGAAAATAGAAATCGGAGTTCCAAGGCATTTGCTTTGGAATTTTTTATTTGGTTCAAGTGACCGTTTAGGAACAGATTTAGTCTTTCTAGGGACAGTAGAAATCTGAGGAGAAATAAGGGATATAATGGAGTCAGAAAAAATCAATCTCCAAAAAGGAGAAAAAGAAAGGATTTTTATGATGAAAAAATATCTTTATTCTAGTTTGTTAGTTCTTGCAGGAGGCGTTCTCCTAGCAAATACTACGGTAGCCTATGCTGATTCCCCATCAGCAAGTGAGAAAGAAGCGATTGCTCAATTAGTTAATCAAGGCAAGATAAAAGCTGAAGAAGCTGATCAAGTAAAATTGATTGGTTTTGAAGATAAAGAAACTCAAGCAGAGGGCAATCAAGAGAAGAAAGCTTTCAATCAATATCGTGATCCGAAAGGAACATGGATGCAAACCAATGGTAAATGGTGGTTTAAATACGGTTCAGGTGGGTATGCTAAAAATTGGGAACAATTAGATGGTAAGTGGTACTATTTTGATGACCAAGGATGGATGAAAGAAAATACTTGGATTCAACCTGATGGTAATTATTACTACTTATCTGCTAGTGGTGCTATGGTCACTGGTTATCAACGTGTGAATGGTACACCATACTTCTTCAGAGCCAGTGGTGTATGGGTAGAAAATCGTGGACAGGCACTTGGTGAATATGCCGAGACATTTGTAGGGAAAATCCCATATGTTTGGGGTGGGGCAGATTTGAATAGTGGCGTAGATTGCTCAGGATTTACGATGGCTATTCATGCTAAGTTTGATATTAGTATTCCTAGAGTAACCTATGGTCAAGCAACAGGAGGAAGCTATGTAAGTAATGGTTCTCAACAAGCTGGAGATTTGATTTTGTATAATAGTGAAGAGACAAATGACCATGTAGGTATTTATGTTGGTGGTGGAAAGGTAGTTCATGCTCCATATCCAGGTCAATATGTTTCTTATATGAATCAATACGGTATTACTCAAAATACAATTCGTAGATATTGGTAATATTGTCTAATTTTTCACAATATTATTGACTTTGACTATGAAAAGTATTAGAATATAGCTAAATAAAGAGGGGAAGCCCTCTTATAGCTATTCAATAAAGGAGGAAATGGCTATGAAAAAATCTAAACTACTTACACTTGGTTTGCTTGCAGGTGCTGGTCTACTTTTGTCTATCAACCAAGCACAGGCTGCAGATACTTGGGTTAAAAATGGTGCTGACTGGAATCTTTCACAAGATGGCAGTCTAGCTAAGGATAAATGGGTACAAAATGCTGGCTCATGGTATCACTTCGACAGCACTGGTAAAATGCAGACAGGCTGGCTCAAAGACGGCAATACTTGGTATTCTCTAGCAGATAGTGGTGCTATGCGCACTGGCTGGTACAAGGAAGGTAACACATGGTATTCGCTCGCAAGTAGTGGCGCCATGCGTACAGGTTGGTACAAAGAAGGATCTACATGGTATTATCTCAAAGGCAGTGGCGCTATGGCAACAGGATGGGCGACTCCAAATGGTAAATGGTCTTACTTTGAAAAATCAGGTGCTATGGTCGCAGATAGAGCTGTTCCAGCCAGTGATGGGGAAAGTTATGTCATTGGTAAGGATGGCTATCTAGCAAATAGAAAAGATGCTGGATACAGTATTCATGATATTGTCAAACTTGGAGATGGGCAAGAATATTTGCTAAATGCTAAAGGTGACGATGTTATTATTGAAAAGAATGCCTGGTATATCAGACCAGAGTTCAAGAAGTTTTCTAATAAATATGGAGATGAGGTTGCAAATACTACCTTAGCTTTAGTGGATAATAAAGAAGAAGGACAAGAAATTGATCCTAAGGCAGTTTTACAGAACTTCCAAAACTTACCAAATCGCTACTACTTTGATGAAAATGGACATCGTGTGATTAATATCCCAGCAATGACAACCTATTCAGAGATTAAAAAAGTTGGCAATGATGTCTATTTAGAAAATCCAGGTGCACGACTTCGTCTTGGAGCTACCCACTTTACAATCAATAACAATAAACTATACTATTTAGAAAATGAGCAAGGTAAGCTCAAAACAGGTTACTTTGTATTGATTGATGATGGTATGGCTACAACCCACTATCACATCCTAGCCTATGCGGATCAATCTGGTGAAATTCTTAAGA
The DNA here is from genome assembly GCF_013277505.1 of Streptococcus sp. k-378. Taxonomy (NCBI): domain Bacteria; kingdom Bacillati; phylum Bacillota; class Bacilli; order Lactobacillales; family Streptococcaceae; genus Streptococcus; species Streptococcus sp. k-378. Next base: position 6,560 of record NZ_VMNC01000088.1, read on the forward strand.
TGAAACGCTTGCCATCAGGAGTTTCAGATTATCTGGATAAAGAAATCGATGGTTTATATGGTGAAAAAATTAAAATTGAATCTCCACACTCAAACGAATATTATAAAGTGGTTGTGGTTAAATAAAAATAACATCTTCACAACTAATCGTTAACGCTCTAACCAATATACCATTTTCAAGAGGCTTTAGATTTCTTGTATTTTAAAAGAAAACTAAAGCCTTTTGTAGATGGAGCAGGGGATAGAGTTGTCTATAAAATAATGAAAAGGAGTCTGTCATGGAAATGAAAAATATATTTGTAGAATTGAAACAATTTGAAGAATTAACTCCAGAGGCTTTGGAGAAAGTGAATGGTGGAGGGATTTTTGAAGATGCCGTAAAATGGTGCGATAAGTTATTTAGTACGGGTAGACACTTTGCTTAAATTCACAGTATTCGTTAGAGATTAGATTTATTTATGATTATTTTAGAATTCTTAGTTTCTGTGCTATATATACTGTTGGTAGTCGTTTCAACCATGGTTCCTACTATTTATTTGGGTGCTCAAATTTCCCCAGAATTTTATAAAAAACGTTATTGGGTCCTTGTATTTTTAATTAGTTTATCTGCTCGCCAAACATTTGGAGAATTATTTCATATAGGAATCATTCTCTTCTTTTACTGTATTTTTTTACTAGTATTGCACAAGGGAAAAGGGGAAGCTTTTTTTCTTTCTCTGTATCTTTTTCTCTTCTTTCAAAGTATTCGTTATTTATTTTTGACAATTTGGATTCGTGTATTATCTGGTGAGCCTTGTTGTTTTGTAGATTCGTTTTCCACTTTATATAGATCTGTATTTGATTTATTATCAATATTTCTATGTTCTACAATTATGAAACGTTGTTCTTTGGATTTGGATTTATTCTTTTCAGATGCTTTCAAAACCCACTATTATAAGAGTTTTTTCATTATCCTACCTCTGACTGGATTTAGGATATTCTCTTCGTTTATGACCAATAGAAATAGTTCGTTCTACGTTCGTTTTGATACGACCATTTCTCTCCTGATTTTCATTCTCTTTTTCTCTTGGCTCTTTTACATCAAGCATTTGGAGCAGGTTTATCGTGATGAGCAGACCATTCAGAGACAGGAAGATGAAAATCGTTCCTTGCAAGGAATGGTGGATAAGTTGGGACATCTCTATGATGAGGTTCGAGGTTTCCGTCATGATTTTGCGGGAATTGTCGCCAGCATGGAGCCTGCCATAGCAAATCAAGACATGGCTGAGGTATCTACCATTTATCAAGATGTCTTTCTAAAGACTAATGAAAAGCTGAGGAAGGCGGATTACACGGCCTTTAATCTTCACAATATCCATGATATAGCTATTCGCAATACCTTGGCAAAAGCCATGATTGTGGCAGATAAGCAGGGAATTCATTTTAGTTTGGAGACGGTGGGGGTTGTCGAAGAGCTGGCATTGCCTATGTTGGAGGCTATCCGTATCCTCTCTATCCTCACGACAAATGCTTTAGAAGCAGCCAGTGAGGCTGAAAATCCGCAGATTCGGGTTGCTTTATTGGCAGGTGATAGGAGTGTCCGTTTTATCATTGAAAACACTCGTAAGAAAGAAGAACTGAATCCCAGTATTCTCAGTCAAAAGGGTTACTCTACCAAGGATAACCACAGTGGACTGGGCTTGGCAACCTTGGAGGACATGGTTTTTCATTATGATTTAAACTTAGATACCCAGCTAGGAGAGACGACTTTTAGACAAGATTTAGAATTGCCATTTAAGGATGAGAAACGAGGGGGAGAGGAATGAGAATTTTAGTTTTGGAAGACGATAGAGTCCAGCAAGGACGGATAGAGCAGACTTTACTAGATATCGGTCGCTCTCGCAATTTAAGATTGGAAATTGATATTGCCAAAAACTATGGGGATGTTGAAAAGTATTCTCAGTATTTTGACCATTACCAGTTCTATTTATTAGATTTAGAGATTGATGGAGAGCGTGAACGGGGCTTTCAGGTTGCTCAACAGGTTCGGGAGCGGGATCCTTTTACAAGCATTGTCTTTGTGTCCACGCACTCGGAGGCCTTACCTCTAGCTTTTCGCTACCACTTGTCTGCCTTGGATTTTATTTCCAAGGATCAGCCAGAGGCGGACTACTGTCATCAGCTGGAGCGCTGTCTGGACTATGTACTGGCAGTAGATAAGAGGGAAAATATGCGTCTCTTTACCTATAGTTTTGAGGGAAGACGGGGCTTCACTCTGCCCTACCATGAAATTTTAGCCTTTGAAACTTCAGTGGAATCCCATCGTATCAAGGTCTATTATGCCAATCATTCTATCAAGACCATTTATGGCAGTCTCAAGGATATCGCTGCCAAGGCTGAAAAAGATTACTTTGTCTATGCCAATCGCAATACGTTAGTCAGTTTACAGGCTATTGAAGAGATGACTGCCACAGAAGTGACCTTGTTAGAAGGCTTGCATTTCCCCGTATCACGAACAGCCAGAAGAACCCTTAAAAAATATCTTAATGTCTAATATCTGTTAGATTTGAATGAGTTTATCAATAAGAATATCGGAAAATTTTCTGATATTCTTATTTTTTGACTTCTTTTTCGAATAGATAAGTAAGAGGAAAAAGAAAGGAGCTTGCTTCATGTATCTACCAATTTTTTATCCGTGGTTTACTAAATTATTTTTCAAATAAAATTTAATTTAGTTGTACATTTTCGAAATTTTTTTCGAATAGATAAGTAAGAGGAAAAAGAAAGGAATAAAATAATGAAAGAACATTATTACGGATTTGTTGAGCTAACTTCGGAAGAATTGACCGATATTCAAGGTGGAGAAAATTGGACGAAGACCCTTGTAGATTGGTACATTGGATTTCGTAGAGGTTTTGGTTTTTAGGAGGATAAGAGATGAATGAAATGAATGATAAGTATACTATTGAAGTATTAAAGGAAAGCGACTTAGCCTTGCTGGTGGGTGGTAGTGAGGCAAGTTACCAACATGGTTTAATGGTGGGGTTCATTTTACGTCGTGCGTTATTTGGATTCTAAGATAATATTTAGAGAGTGAAGCTTACCTACAACAATGAACAGAATATATGAAAAAGGAAATACAAATAACTACCTTTTTCAATTGTTAAGAATCAAAAAAGGAGAATAAGATGGAACAAATTAAAAATATGGAAAATAATTTTCATGTAATGAGTCATGAGGAATTGGCCGATGTAGAAGGAGGCTTGCTATTTGGTCTGGTAGTAGTTGGAGGAGTCGCAATTGCAGGAACATTTTTATTGGGTGCGGTAGATGGTGCTTCAGGAGCACATGCTAAGCGTCGTGGACGTTAACAGGGAAGGAAGAGCGCTGATGGAACGCATAATAGAAAGTTGGATTACTAGGGTAGAGAATTTTTACAGTTTGCAGTCAATTCCTGTGAAAGTATTCATTTTCATAGTTGGAGTAGTTGGGATTTATGCTTTAGGGACATTACTTTTAGGACCGGTTTATTGGGCGGGGCAGAAGTTTGGCGAAACAATTTACAATTATTTGTTTCAATAAAAAATTATAGATAAAGAGGAACAGACATAATGAATATGATAAAAATTGAAGAAAAATTTACAAGTCTTACAGAAAAAGATTTGGCAACAGTAGAGGGTGGTCGAGTGTCATGGAGAGGTAATATTAACATCGATGTCCACAAAGTGATTGATAGTACGGGAAGATTTTTCGGTGGTATCTATAATGCTGGTAGATCATTTGGGCGAAATGTTTACAATGCATTTTATTAATATAGTTTATTAAAATGAATATCATATATTATATTTTTGAATTCGTTTTCGAATAGATAAATAAGAGGAATACAGGGAATGATTATTTCAGTAATTCAAGATTTGGATGAAACAATTTAATAAACACTGCTATACCAAACTTGTCAAGTTTGCAACAAGACAAGCATTAAAATAAAAAAGGAGGCATTCGTTATGAATACAAAAACGATGTCACAATTTGAAATTATGGATACTGAGATACTTGCTTGCCTTGAAGGTGGCGGATGCAATTGGGGAGATTTTGCCAAAGCAGGTGTTGGAGGAGGAGCAGCACGAGGTCTTCAGCTAGGAATTAAAACAGGAACATGGCAAGGTGCAGCAACTGGTGCTGCGGGAGGAGCTATATTTGGAGGTGTGGCCTATGCAGCGACATGTTGGTGGTAATTATGGATTTTAAAAGTTTTATTATTGGTTTAGTAGTTGGTATATTTGGTCCCTATATGGATGATCTAATTAGAAAAAAATTTTTAAAGTCTTCGGAGAAGAAAACAGAAAAATTTGTCAAAAAATAATCAAAACGATAAATGATGAATCTGATTCAAAATTATCTTGCACATGTAAAGAGGACCATCTCTCCTCTTATCAGGTAAATAGGAATCTTGCAGTAGCGAATCAAAAAAGGAGTAACTATGAATCGTAATTTAGAACGGTGTTATCTATTCTGACTATGAATAGATCATACCAGAGGTGGCTTATAAATAGCGGGGACATTAGAAATTGAAGTAACTTTAAATAGGATGTCGTAAATGTTGCTATCAATGATTTATTTGTCCCAAGCTTGCCTAGGGTGTCAGTAAAAAATCAATTTCCTTTCAAAATAGCATATTTTTAGTAGGTAGGACGTTTGTTCTGCCTATTTTTTGCTAAAAAGTGCAGTTGAAGTGTCTATTTGCATCATTTGGAGTTTTACATGTATTTTTGATAAAAAATAGGTATAGAAATTAGGAAAGTTGAAGAAAAGGAATGAAGGAGGTCTTAGTTTGTGATTTTTTACATACTTTTAAGGCTTGATGAACCAGTTTGAACTAATATATAATTGCTAGAAATTGAATACACTACTCCTTGAGGGCATTTTGCCCTTTTTTATATTTTACAATAAGTGTAAAAGGAGAGTTTTTATGCGTTACGGTTATGTTCGAGTATCTACAAGAGAACAAAATATTGATAGGCAATTTTCAGCATTGGTAGAAAACAAATTATCAAAAGAGAATATTTTTATTGATTACGTTTCAGGAAAAGATTTTGACAGAATGGAATATCAAAAATTATTAACTACCTTGAAAGAAAATGATGAATTGGTTATTAAATCAATTGATAGGTTGGGAAGAAACTATGATGAAATTTTAGAACAATGGCAATCGATTACTAAGAAAAAGAAAGTAAATATAACTGTTTTAGATTTCCCCTTATTAAATACAAAGAATAGCAATGATAATATCACAGGAAAACTAATCTCCGATATCGTTTTACAAGTCCTATCTTATGTGGCACAGTTTGAAAGAGAACAAATCAAACAAAGACAAATGGAAGGAATACGGGAAGCACAGAAAAAAGGGAAGAAATTCGGCAGACCAAAATTGGTTGTTCCGAATAATCTCTCTGATGTGATAGCTCAATATAAGAAAAAAGAAATAACCTTACGAGAAGGTGCAGACATCTTAGGAGTATCAAAAAGCACCTTTCACAATTGGATAAAAAATTCATAGTTCTTGTCAAAAAACCTAGGATTTTTTGGACAGAAAATACAGTCTATTTTAGAAGCGTTTTCGTTAGAAAAAAGGTTCTAAAATCCAGCATTTTGACCAATTATTATTACACTTCCATTTTATCAAGTTTGTCCAAAAAAGTCTAGATTTTAGGACAAACTGATTATTTTACAATAAATAAAAATAGGGGGACACGAAATGGACACCAAAGCTAAAAAGTTCACACTTGCAACGATTTCAGCTCTATCACTTCTTGGGGTAGGAATTGTTACATCACAATCAGTAGCTGCTAATGATAGGCTGGTTTCCACTCAAGCAATCAATGGTCAATCCTACAATATCTTAAACTCTGAGGTCACTAGTACTTCTTCTGGTACTACTCTAGTTGGGATTGAAGGGACTTTCTTAACGCCAGATAAACAGGCTATCTTAGATCGTATCAATGCTATTCGAAAAGAGGCAGCAGATGAAGGTCTAGTTACTAGCTATGTTCCGATCAAATGGTCAACTGAACTAGAAAAAACAGCCTTCGTTCGGGCAGCAGAAGCTTCTGTAACTAGGCATCATAAACGTTTATCTAATAAAGATATTTGGAGTGCCTGGCCTTCAGGGAATTTTTCACTAGCCGAAAACTTAGCTTGGAACTATGATGGATTTATGATAGCTATTAATCAATGGTATGACGAAAAAGCAGATTACGTCAAATCTCGTAGTGGGGCAAGTGTATCTGGTCAAACTGGACACTACGAATCCTTAATCAATCCAGAATTGACCTATATGGGTTTGGCAGCCTTTGAAAACCCTGTCACTCAAAATGGATGGATTACCATTGCACAAAGTTTCGGAACAGCATCTGGTGGCTCTGAAGAATTAGCTGGTGGTTATGGAAAGGCCATTCAATATACAGAAGCAAATTCTTCTCAGATTCAAACATTTGCGACTAAGGCGAATCTTTTTGACAAAGACTTGAAGGCAATCGGAACTCATACCAGTAAGAAAACAAAACAAGGTAAGTCTAACGGGACTAATAAACCAGGTTTCTTTTTTCAAATGCAAGATATTGGTAGGGGTATGGGTTTTTGGCAACAATCGGGCTCTCGTTGGTGGTTTATGCAACTTGATGGGTCTTACCCTTACAATCAGTGGGCAAAATTAGATAATATCTGGTATCACTTCGATAGTTCAGGCTGGATGCAGACAGGTTGGTTGAAAGACGGTAAGGCTTGGTACTATCTCGACGGTTCAGGCGCTATGAAGACTGGTTGGCTCAAAGATAACGGTAGCTGGTACTATCTCGACGGTTCAGGTGCAATGAAAACTGGCTGGATGAAAGTATCTGGTAAATGGTACTATGCCTATAGCTCTGGTGCCCTCGCACTCAATACGACGACCCCTGATGGCTACCGTGTCAATTACAACGGTGAATGGGTATAGGATAAGATTATAAAAAATAGATAAAAAGAAAAGGAATACAAAAATTATGAAAAAAATCGTTTTAACGACTACAGCAGTTTTATCACTCCTAGCAACAGGAGCTACAATTTCAAGTGTCAATGCTGCAGACATTCCAATGGTCAAAGTATGGTCTCCAGCAGCCAATGCTTATGTTGAAGTCCCTGCTATTGGTTATCGTGATACAGATTTAGTCGCAACAGATGTGACGCTTGTAGAAAAAAGAAAAGCACAACTCGGAGCATTTTCTAAAGGTAATAGTGAATTTATAACGGTTGATTATGTAGACAAAGCTTATAGACAAGAATTTTCTAAGCAATTTGCAAGTTTTGAATCCAATGGTATCGCCACATTCAACGGTAAAACAATTGTCTTTAAAGCAACAGACTATGGTATCTATACCATGAAGTTTGAGCTAAATGGTACTCGCTATAAGTTAACTGCTGATGTCAGAGAAAATCTGGGAAAAGGTGGTCCTTTTTACACTTATGTAACCAAACTAGAAGTCTTATCAAATAATCAAGCAAATACTATCTCGAATACGAGTACTGAAAAACAAATAGAAGCAACAATTACAAAGGTTGAAATTGATTATTTTGGACTTAGCTTCGAAGGAAAAATTTCAGAGCCACTACAACACGGGGGAGATAAAGCCGCCAAAGGAAATATTACTTTAATTGATAAGGATAGTGGAAAAGTTGTATATCAAAGTCATAATGCGGTAATTTTTAGTGGTTTAACTAAAGACGTTAGTGACCAATTTCTACTCCCCTTAATTTATAGCAATAAATTTAAAGGTGATATTTTTGTTTCAAAACAGTTTCCTGCTGGAACATATATCTTGGAGATGTCTGGGGAAGCTGGTTCACCTTATGATCACTTAACTGATACAAGAAAACGTGTCTTTAAAGTTAGAAAAGAGGTGACTATCGGAAATCCTTCGAGAAATTCAAATATTAACACGACTACTCAATCAGGTTCGAATTCATCTAGCTCGTCAACTTCTACAAGTTCGTCATCTGGAAACTATTCTAACACGGATACAACCATGACGACCCATCAGTCTAAATCTACTTGGATGTATTCGAATGGTCGCTGGTGGTATAAACACGAAGATGGCACTTATACAACTAATGACTGGGAAAAAATCAATGGTGTTTGGTATCGTTTTGATAACTCTGGTTGGATGCAAACTGGCTGGGTAAAAGACAACGGCACGTGGTACTATCTCGACGGCTCAGGTGCGATGAAGACAGGTTGGGTCAAAGATAACGGTAGCTGGTACTACCTTCAAGATTCAGGAGCTATGAAAACAGGCTGGATGAAAGTATCTGGCAAATGGTACTATGCCTATAGCTCTGGTGCACTCGCAATCAATACAACTACACCTGACGGTTATCGTGTCAATTACAACGGTGAGTGGGTATAAAAACAATTTCAAATTGTAAGATTAAACATATGAAAAAATTATTTCTATTCAGTATCAGTATTTTAGCTATCTCCATTTTAACAGCTTGCCAACCTCAGAGTAAAAACACTTCCTCAGAAAGTTCTGAAACAACTACTTCTAGTAGCAGTTCGCCTACTTCCACATCAGAAGAGAAGAAAAATGATTACACCCTATATAATCCTGTCCTTAAAGAATATGCCAAAGTATTAGATGATTCATCAGCTTCACCTAAAGAGCTCAATTCAAAAGCAAACTTAAAAAATACTTATCCTAAAGAATACTCTGGACTACAGTATAGCTTGTATGATTTAGACCAAGACGGTAAACTATTTATTTAATAATGTTTGTTTTAGGAGTTCTTTGATAATGAAAAAATAATTTTATTAACTACTTATCTTCATGCACAATAATTTAATTTTTACAAATACAAATAGTAACTAACGGAGAATTTTATATGAATCGCAAAATAGTTTTAATTTCACTACTTCTTTCAGGATGCATTCTGACTGCATGTACTCATACTAAGTCTCAAAGTAATCAAGAAGAAAAACAAATAGAACAAGTATCTTCAAAAAGCAAAAGTACTGAATTTGCTGAATACTTATCAAAAAATGAAACCATTATCTATGATTTAGAAAATTCTAAATCAACCTCAAAAGAAACTAGAATCGAATTTTTATTAGTTGCCAAAAATAACACAATTACAGCATTTGATTTACGCGGAAGTAAAAATAGCGAACATTTAACATTAGGCGATGTAAGTAAATTATCTGACAAAGAAGTTATTGAGAAAGCGAAAGAACTTCATAAGCAAAATATAAAAACTTATTATGACAACCTCGTCAATTATTATAAGGAAGATTTAGAACTTACACAAAAGGAACTAGATGAATATAAAGCAAAACTAGACAAATATCCTGAAGGGTCAGTTGGAATAGCAAATGGTTCAGCTGAGGAACATGAGCAACGAATTGAACGACATAAAAAAACTATACAGGCATTAGAAAATTCCAATGAACTTACAGAATTATCCAAACCTGGTACCGGCTCTTATTCTATCAAGTTAAAAACAGATGGTAGCGGAAATCAGACTGCTTTTGAATATTTAAAATATACTGGAACAATATTTGATAAGAAAAATAAGGAAATTGATATTTCAAATCCACTAAAAAATTACTTCCCTACAACTGAAGACAATGGTTTTGGTGTTTCTTCATTTTATGCTATGGATATCTACGATTCGACTTTTAATATTGGAGTAAATAAAGACCATGAAAATACAATCGCAATTCGAACCAATAAAAATACACTCTTCACGCTTGACAGTCCTAAAACAAACTTAAAGAATATTACCGTTGATAAAAAGTAATGATTATTCTGCAATTCAAAATGGAGATTTTTCTAGTGTCGCAGGCACTTGGAGGAATCGTACAGGTATTGAATTCACCTTTGACAAAAATGGTTTAGTAAGTGATCATTCCAAGATTTCAATTGAACATGCTAAGGAAATTGACCACTATCTCAAGGCAAGTTCTGTTTCTAAAGATGGAGGTGCTGGTGCAGCTATTGCCTTTTTACCAGCAGGAATCCCTATAACCATGTCTGTCACCTCTTCTTCAGATAATGGCTATACTGACTCGTCTGATATTACACAAGACCGCTTATGGTTTGGACACCAACTTATCAATGGTAGTACCGAGGGATTTTTTTACAAGGTAGAATAGTTTTAATAGACTTACAAATTTATCAATAAGAATGTCGGAAAATTTTCTGATATTCTTATTTTTTTGACTTCCTTTTCGAATAGATAAGTAAGAGGAAAAAGGAAGGAGCCTAGTTCATGTTTATATCAGTGTTCTACCCATGGTTCACTGAGTTATTTTTTAAATAAATTTAATTTAGTTGTACATTTTTGAATTGTTTTTCGAATAGATAAGTAAGAGGAAAAGAAAAGGAGTTTGCTTCATGTATCTACCGATTTTCTATTCATGGTATATTAAATTATTTTTCAAATAAAATTTAATTTAGTTGTACATTTTCGAAATTTTTTTCGAATAGATAAGTGAGAAGGAAAAGGAAGGAGTCTAGTTTATGTATCTACCGATTTTTTATTCATGGTACATTAAATTATTTTTTAAATAAAATTTAATTTAGTTGTACATTTTTGAAATTTTTTTCGAATAGATAAGTGAGAAGAAAAAGAAAGGAATAAAATAATGAAAGAACATTATTACGGATTTGTTGAGCTAACTTCGGAAGAATTGACCGATATTCAAGGTGGAGAAAGTTGGGTGAAGACCCTTGCAGATTGGTACATTGGATTTCGTAGAGGTTTTGGTTTTTAGGAGGATAAGAGATGAATGAAATGAATGATAAGTATACTATTGAAGTATTAAAGGAGAGCGACTTAGCTTTGCTGGTGGGTGGTAGCAAGGAAAGTTATCAACGGGGTCTAATTACAGGTCTATTGTTACGCGGTATATTTATTGGAACCCCATTTTTTAGAAGATAAGATTTAGAAAAAATAGAACAAGAGGAGAAAAAAGATGACAAATTTTGACAAAATGGAACAGAACTTTGTAGCTCTTACAGAAGAAGAGTTGATGGATGTGGATGGGGGAGCATTGCCTCTTGTAATCGCCGGAGTGTCTATCTGGAAGATAGGTGCAGCAGTAGCAGGTGGAGCAGCAGCGCTTTTTGCTGGAGGAGCAGCTTTGGGGTATTATGCGAATAGACCATAATCTGATTGTAGTCAGAGAGGCATTTCTATGTTTTTAAAAAAAGAAGTGATATTATTAGGGGTATTGTTATCGCTACGTATTATTTTTACTATCGTTCAAATTTTAATTGATTATAAAATATTATCTGGACAGTATAGTATAAATTTTATGGATATTTCAGAAGTATTTACTTATCCAATACTCATTTTAATCATTTACATAGCAATAAAATATAATACAAAGGAGTAATGACGAATATGAACTTAGAACAATTTTATCAATTATCTGACGATGAATTAGTGGGAACAAAAGGTGGTTTTGGTCTTGCGGAAGCAGTTGGGATTGCAGGAGTACTGAATGCTGCTGTACAAATTTTTAATGCTGGTTACAAATTTGGTTCAGATTTTGCTCGTCGTGGGCGTTAGATAATGAACAGTCGCAACCTTAATCTCAATACATTGTTACCTAAACTAGCCACGATATGTCCTTTGTTGGGAATAACTCTTAATGTCGCGCTTCATGTGATTCGTACAGGTTCGTTAGTATCCTTTAATTGGCAATGGACTTTAGTTGGTTTGCTTTTCTCAGGATATTTTGGTATTTTTCGCAAAGATTTGTCAAAAAATAATCAAAACTATAAATGAAGAACATGAATCAAAAGGATTTTGTGTATATGAATGGTAACGTTTTTCCGCCATTCTTGTCAGGCAATTAGGAGTTTCTTATGAAAACATTTTTATTAGGCTTTGCTGAGAGTTATTTTACCGTATCGCTCATAATCTACATCGCAACGTATTTGATTTTGAGAAATCCAATCAATACCCTATTTTATCCAGAAATTTACCCTGTTTTATTTGGACTCTTTTATCTAGGATATAAGGTCAAGAAAAAGCGAGTAGAGTAAACAGTTAAGAATGACTTGTTAGTCTGCGCTGAAAATAGCTAGGCTAGAATCTAAGAATGCATCACATTGGAGTTTAATATGAAATTTGTTAAATCAATACTGAAAGTTTTGCCTGAAATTATGGTATGACTTAGTTCAATGTCTTATATCATCATCAGATTAGTAGCTGATATGAATAAAGTATCTTTACCTACTTGGTTTGATAGTTTCAATATACCAACGATTGCATTATTTATGATGGTCTTCATTCTTTTATACAGAAGTAAAGAAAAAAAGAATGGATAAATTTGAGGTAGTAGACGTTCTATAGGGAATAGGTGTCTTATAGTAACGAATCAAAAAAAGGAGTAACTATGAATCGTAATTTAGAACTGTGTTATCTATTCTGACTATGAATAGATCATACCAGAGGTGGCTTAGAAATAGCAGGGACATTAAAAATTGAAGTAACTTTAAATAGGATGTCGTAAAGGTTACTATCAATGATTTATTTGTCCCAAGCTTGCCTAGGGTGTCAGAAAAAAATCATTTTCCTTTCAATAGCATATTTTTAGTAGGTAAGACGTTTGTTCTGCCTATTTTTTGCCCAAAAAAGTGCAGTTGAGCTGTTTATTTGGAGTTTTACATGTATTTTTTGATAAAATTTGATAAAATAGGTATAGAAATTAGGAGAGTTGAAGAAAAGAAATGAAGAAGGTTTTAAGATATTTTTTAGTATTTGTTTTTCTATTTTTGATGAATATTTTCATCTTTAAGATACTAGCAACTCTGGGATTTCAGCTGACAATGAGTGAAAAGAGTTATATTGTACCACCGCTGTTTTCGATTATCGTTTTGTACATGATTGACAAAAGAATTAGGAAGAAAAAGAAATCTTTGTAATCAACTTAAGGAGTATTACTATGGATGAGTTGAAACGTGAAATTGGTTATAAAATCAAAACTATTAGGCGATCTTGTGGAAAAACTCAGATAGATATTTGTGGTGATGAATCAGAGTTGACGATTCGTCAGCTAGCACGTATTGAAAATGGGCAAGCTTTAGCAACACTTCCTAAATTATTATTGATTGCGGATAAACTTGGAGTATCATTACAGAATATTGTGGATGTTAAGGTTATAGAGATTCCAAAAGGATTCCTAAAACTCAAAGATGAGCTGATTCATTCTCAAACCTACGCTGATAAGGGAAGAATCGAACGAAAAGAAGCTATACTTGAGGAAATATATGAAAACTATTATGAGAATTTGCCTGAGGAAGAGCAGTTAATTGTGGATGTGACACAAGCTCGTTTTGATATTTATGGTAGTTCAGATGTGACCTACGGTTTAGGGTTAGTGGAAGAATATTTCCAGCAGTTATTAAAAAAGAAATATTTTTCTGTAAATGATTTGTTGATTATTGAATTGTATTTCTTTTGTTGTGCTATGGGATTAGAAGATAAAGAACATTTTGAGGAGTTAGCTCAAAAAGTATTGCTATGTTCAGAATATGAAGATAAGGCTAGCCTAGCTCAGATGGAAAAAGTTCTTCTGAGCCTATTTATCCAAATTCAGACAGAAGATAGTCTGATATATATTCAAACATTTGAGAAAATTATTGCTAAAACAAGACATGTTTTTTACCGACCTCATCTATTTTTGCTAAAGGCAAAATATGCTTTATTTGTAGACAAGAATATTTTAGAGGCAGAAAGTTTCTATGAAAAGGCAATTTCTCTAGCAGAATTGCTAGATGATCAGATATTAGTTCAGAGAATCTTAGAAGAAAAACAAATAGATTTCCCAAAAACCTGACTTCTAAGTCATGTTGTTTTTTTCATGTTTTTGTTATACTAAACCTATAAAGAAAACGCTCTCAAAAAGAAAGGAGGTTTATTATGGTTGGAACGTTATTTGTCCCTTTAAGTATAAGAGTTTGGTTCTATCTATAATATCAGGTAGAGATTAATGGAATAAAGTATTCTTATATTGGATTAAAGGAATGTTTTAATAGGTTTCCTACATTAGTATAGAGGATGAAACTCAATTTTCAATGATATAAAAGAGTGATTTGGAGATTGTGAGGGTTGAGTATGTTTATTTATGATGTAGGAAGTGTAAACTAAAAAGGAGGTAGTAATCGTATAAAAGTTAAATAGACATTATCTTTTATTGAGTCTTAGTGATATAAAAGTAATTTGATAATCTAGGAAAATGTAGTAGTAATTTATTTATTATAGATATGTTAATAAAAGTAGTATAAAATATAGACGAACATTTGAAGAGAGTTAGGAATACAACATGTGCGAATTAACTCTCAATAAAACATACATAATATACAAAAGGAGTACACTAAAATGAAATCTAAAAGAATGGAATTTCATAATAAATTTCTCATTGTTTCAGCAATGTTAGCAGTCATTAGTTGGTTAAGCTTAGGTGTTGTTTCTTTTCCTATGTTGGCTGGGACATTAGGAATTTCGACAAAAGCTGCTGCTACTGTAGTCAATTTGATTAGTGCTTATAGTACAGTTACAGCAGTAATTTCAATTGTAGGTGCAATCACAGGAGTAGGTTCTATTGGTTCGGGTATTGCAGCAACAGTTCTTTATATATTGAAAAAGAAGGGTGCTGCTAAAGCAGCTCTATGGTAGAACTAGATGAAAATACTTTCTAAAAAAGAATGTGAAAGTATTTTAGGTTATCTTAATTTTATTGGGATAACCCTTTTGTTTTTTGTTATCATAAGTTTGTCAATCTATTTTAAAAGCTATCTTCCTTTTCAAGGGAAATTATTTTTACTTTTTTTGGTAGTAGATTACGCTACTTTGAATCGTTATAATATGAAACTGACTATCCAAAGTAAAAAAATAAATACTTTCTATATAAGGAAAAACTATATTTTTCTCTATCTTCTTGCCATTGTCAAGAAATATTATTCTTTCCAAATTTTACAATCATTCATTTATTTATTTATTTTGTATTTTCTAGATATTATTGGATATTTTTATTTATACATTACTCTTTGTTTGATAGTTATTCAAATTATTTCTTTAATTCTACCTAGTTTGTTTTCAATTATAAGTAAATTGTTCTTATTTTTATCTATAGGACTATTGTCTATAGAACAAGGACAAGTTGTAATTTATGTCATACTACTCAATTATTTTATTTTAGTTATGGGGATATTAGATAATCATGCGAGTAATTTCTATTTTAAAAGCAGTCGAATGAGCCAAAAAAGATTTCGTAGCAGTCTATTTATATTGCTTCGTTTTTGTTGGTTAAATAAAGGGTTAACTTTTTCTTTTATTTTGATTAGTATTCTTCTTTCCTATCTATTTTGGTATATGATGACGATGTTATCAATTGATGGTACAAAAATACCAATATTGTTTCTTTATACCTCAATATATATCACATTAATGGAGGCAATAATAGGGAATCATAAATCCTCAATTGGGGTAGATCTAGCTTTACTTCAATTATCTGCTCTTAATCATTCTAAAATGAATTTCTTTTTTAAGAATGCACAACTAATGATGTTGACGCATTTAATCTCTTTCTTACAATTTTCATTGTTGTTATGTTTGATTCCGGTGACAAGTTATAGTAATGATATAAAAAGTATTTTGTTGAATTTGTTATTGATTCCATTCAATTATTTTATAGCCTATGTCTATTATAAGAAAGCTCTATTTTTAATTAAAGGTACAGTTAGTTTATTGAGATGGAGTTTTCTGGTTTTATATTGTTTTCTGATATTATTTGTAACTTTAGTAGGGGGCATTAGATGAGAAAAAGTGGTTTTCTGATTTACTATGTGTTATTTTGTACGGTCTGTTTTTCACTAGGTTTACTTTTAAGCTTTATATTAAAAAGTGAGACTTTTGCTACTATACCTCCGAAACTGGAATTACAATTTACATTGACAGTTTTACAGGCAAATTCTACAAATTTTTTGCTATATCTATTCTGTTTTCCGATTTCGCCCTTATTGCAACTTTTTGATTTGCTATCTTTAGGAATACAATTGGGTATATCTGGTCAGATGATTGGAATAGTAGCTACAATAAAAGGAATATTACCTCATGGTTTTATTGAAATACCGAATTTTATTTGGTATCAAGGTATGAGTCAGTATCTTTTATACCGATTATTGAAGGATAGGGGAATTGAAAATATACTTATTTATATAAAAAGTAATTTAAAATGGTATATCATTTCTTATATTTTATTAATTTTAGCAGCGTTGATAGAGGGAATTAAATTATGAAAATTGAAAATGAATCCAAAAGTTATGATAAATGTATACTGAAAAATATATCACTCGAGATTGATAAAGGAATTTACAGAGTTGAAGGAGAGAATGGTTCAGGAAAGAGCACCCTTCTACAACTTTTAGCTGGGCTAGAGACTTTTGATAGTGGTTTAAAGAATTGTGTCTCCAAAGATGTACTATACCTTGATACCAATCAGCTTGGGGTTATTCCATTTACTATAGAAGAAAATTTACAGTTATTGTGTGATTCTTTTCAAATTCATCTATCATTTGAGGATAAAGAACAAATTAATACTTTTTTTGATAACAAAATCGGAGATAACTATATGACAGCCTCTACTGGAACAAAATTCAAATTAGGCTTATCCTTAATTTTTGCTAAAAATTGGGATTATATTTTTATTGATGAGACCTTATCAACAGTGGATGCAAGAAGTATTGATATGATTGCTAAACGCTTAATTTCCATGAAAGAAAGCTCTACTATTATATATGTATCTCATAATTTATTGAATCAAGAATTGATTAGCAAATCTCAAAGGATTTTAATAGAGGAAGGACGGGTTTATGAAATTTCAAACAAATAATAGTTTATACAAATTAATGAATCTGATTATTTATCTTTTTCTTTTATATTTGTTTATTGATTTACTGATGAAGTCGGGAATTTTAGATGAACAAATTGATAAATTATCTGAACTATCTAATCTTTTTACAATTAAAATAGAAACAATATTGACAGTGATTTCTGTTGTTTTCACATTTATAGCAACTCTTATTGAATATGGATTTTCTCTCTTTTTGATTACATTATTTTTTGATAAGGATAAGAGGAACTTTGGAGATATTCTTTTATCTAAAAATATAACCTTAAGTTTTAGCATTTTACTTTGTTACTTATTTAATCCATCGGATATAAAGTTTGCTTATTTCAGCATATTGACAGTATTACTAATTGGGATAACAAATTATGCGAGATTTAAAAATTTAAGATTGACAGTAGTATTTTCTGTACCATTTTTATTTAATGCTATAGTGTCTATTATAAATAGTTTTTAGAAATACTAAAATTTCTTTTCTTTACTTAATAATGACACGAAATCATTTCGGTTTTATTAACTTGGAATTCTTATATTTTCTAGGTAGAACGTTTGTTCTGCCTATTTTCTTTATCCAAAAAGTGCAGTTGGGAGGGAGATAGGCGCATTTGGGGAGGAAGTCCAGTTTTTGTTTGAGGATTGGGGTAAGATAGTTGTTATCAGATGAGTTTATACTCTTCGAAAATCAAATTCAAACCACGTCAACGTCGCCTTGCCGTATATATGTGACTGACTTCGTCAGTCCTATCTACAACCTCAAAACAGTGTTTTGAGCAGCCTGCGGCTAGTTTCCTAGTTTGCTCTTTGATTTTCATTGAGTATAA